>NZ_JBPVWS010000002.1:0-173176 GCF_053470365.1 Stutzerimonas tianxiuensis
AAAGCGGCTCATACAGTCAGGTTCCAGGAGCGATGCGCAATTCTACCGGCGAGGGGAAAAGTCCGACAGGCTGCTAGGAATAAAGAGTCGGGTGCTGGTGTTGATCTTGTTGCCCAGCACGGTGCTAGCCGTAGCGCTTGGCATCTATTTCACCTGGATGCAGCTGTCGGAGATGCGCCATCAGCTCGATGCGCGCGGCCAGTTGATCGCCCAGCAGCTCGCGCCGCTGGCGGCTCCGGCCATGGCGCAGGGGTACGGCAAGCGGCTCCAGCGCATTCTCAATCAGGTGCTGGATCAGCCTGATGTGCGTGCGGTCTCCATCCTCGATGCCGAGCGCAATCTGCAGGCCCATGCCGGGCCGAACATGATCACCCCGTCGCCGCCAACCGATCCCGAAGCGCTGACTCAGGTCAGCAGCGTCGACACCACGCGCATCCTCCTGCCGGTGCTAGGCAAGCATCTGAATCTCGCCGAAGACAATCCCGACAACGATCTCCGCCTGATTGGCTGGCTGGAGTTGGAGCTGTCGCACCAGGGCACGCTGCTGCGCGGTTACCGCAGTCTGTTTGCCAGCCTGTTGCTGATTGGCGCCGGGCTGATCATCACTGCGCTGCTGGCGCTGCGCATGAGTACCTCAATCAGCAAGCCGCTGCACAGGGTCAAGGTGGCTGTGGCGCAGCTCAAGGACGGTCACCTGGAGACTCGTTTGCCAGCGCTCGGCAGCCATGAAATGGACGAAGTGGCAGCGGGCATCAACCGTATGGCTGAAGCCTTGCTGGCCGCTCGTGAAGAATTGCAGCAGAGCATCGATCAGGCCACCGAAGACGTGCAGCAGAACCTCGAGACCATCGAGATCCAGAACATCGAGCTGGACCTGGCACGTAAGGAAGCGCTGGAGGCCAGTCGGATCAAGTCCGAATTCCTGGCCAACATGAGCCACGAGATCCGCACGCCGCTCAACGGCATTCTCGGCTTTACCCACCTGCTGCAGAAAAGCGACCTGACGCCACGCCAGCAGGACTACTTGTCGACCATCGAAAAATCCGCTGACAGTCTGCTCGGGATCATCAACGAGATCCTCGACTTCTCGAAGATCGAGGCCGGCAAGCTGGTCCTCGACAACATCCCGTTCAATTTGCGCGATCTCATCGAGGACACCCTGACGATTCTCGGCCCGGCGGCGCACCAGAAGCATCTGGAGCTGGTCAGCCTGGTCTACCGCGACACGCCGCTATCACTGGTCGGCGACCCGCTGCGACTCAAACAGGTGCTGACCAATCTGGTCAGCAATGCCATCAAGTTCACCAATGAAGGCACCGTCATCGTCCGGGCGATGGTCGAAGACGAGCGCTCCGACCGCGCTCAGCTGCGCATCAGCGTGCAGGACACCGGCATCGGTCTGACTGATCAGGACCTGCGTGCGCTGTTCCAGGCGTTCAGTCAGGCCGACAATTCGCTCTCGCGCCAACCGGGCGGTACGGGGCTCGGGCTGGTGATCTCCAAGCGACTGATCGAGCAGATGGGCGGGGAAATCGGGGTCGACAGCATTCCGGAGGAGGGCTCTGAATTCTGGATCAGTCTGAGCCTGCCCAAGGCGCGTGACGACATCGAGGACCTGCCGCGGGCGGCGCTGCTCGGACGCAAGGTCGGCTTGCTCGAGCAGCATCCTTTGACACGCCAGGCGTTGCAGCACCAGCTGGAAAGTTGCGGCATGGAAGTGCTGCCGTTCGACAGCCTGGATCAGTTGCAGGCGGCGGTGTTCGAAGCCCATACCAGCGACACACCGATCGAGGTGGCCGTGCTCGGTGTGACCCATCGAGAAATCGCACCGCAACAGCTATGCCTGCGGCTCTGGGAGTTCGAAGGGCTGGGCTGCAAATGCATCGTGCTTTGCCCGACCAGCGAACAGGCGCAATACCACGAGGCGCTGCCCGAATCGCACACCCATGCCCAGCTGCAGAGCAAACCGGCCTGTACGCGCAAGCTGCAGCGGGTGCTGCTCGATCTGTTGCGGCCGCCACAGGCGATGATCGAGAGCATCGCCGTGTCGGAAACCCGACCGCCACGGGTACTGTGCGTCGATGACAACCCGGCCAATCTGCTGCTGCTGGAAACCCTGCTGACCGACATGGGCGGTGAAGTCGAGGCGGTGAGCAGCGGCGCCGAGGCGCTGGAAGCAGTCAAGCACAAGTCCTTCGATCTGGTGTTCATGGACGTGCAGATGCCGGGCATGGACGGGCGCCAGACCACCGAGGCGATTCGTCGCTGGGAAGATGACAGTGCGCAGCCACCGATGCCGATCGTTGCGCTTACGGCTCACGCGCTGTCCAACGAAAAGCGCTCGCTATTGCAGAGTGGGCTCGACGATTACCTGACCAAGCCGATCAGCGAGCGCCAGCTGGCCCAGGTGATCCTGAAGTGGACCGGCCTGCCGCTGGCGCGCAGCTTTGTTGCAGCACCGCCTGAGACGGCGACGCCGGAAAACAACCTCAAGGTGCTCGATGCGGAAGAGGGGTTGCGCCTGGCCGCCGGTAAAGCCGATCTCGCAGCGGACATGCTGAGCATGCTGTTGGCCTCACTGGAGGATGACCGTCAGGTGATCCGCGAGGCGCGGTCGATAAATGATCGCCAGGCAATGATCGACCGCGTGCACCGGTTGCACGGCGCGACCCGCTATTGCGGCGTTCCGCAGCTGCGGGCGGCCTGCGAGCGCAGTGAAACCTTGCTCAAACAGAACCATCCAAGCGCCGCCCAGGCGCTGGATGAGCTGGACAGCGCCATCGAACGCCTGGAGAACGAAGCGCGAGTCGTCTAGCGAATACCCGGCCGACGTCAACGTATTCGTGTTGACGTCGGGCCTGTACCGGAAACATCCGGCACTTGCTCTGGGCGCGGCGGGCGCCCTGCGACGACGCAAGTCGCAGGGCTGCCTGGAGTTCCGGTGGCCGGTGCGGCGTCACTCGCCCATGACTGCACCTTCGCGGCGCGGATCAGCGCCGCCGAACCAACCGCTGTCGCTACGCTGAATGGCCTGCAGCCCGCTGGTCATTTCCGTCTCGTTGACCTCGTGACCACGCGCTTTCAGCCCCTGTACGGTGCCGGCCGGGAAGCGTCCTGCTTCAAGCACTGTGGGGCCGTTGAAGCTGCCGAAGTTGGGCAGGTCGATGGCGCGTTGGGCATCGAGCCCCCAGTGGTACATGCCCAGCAGGGTCTTCGCCGTGAAGTGGATGATCGCCGCGCCGCCCGGGGAGCCGAGGCTCGCCAGGAACTGTTCACCCGTGACGTCAAACACCAGCGTCGGACTCATGCTTGAACGGGGACGCTTGTTCGGTTCGACTCGATTGGCCACTTGCCGACCCATCGCGTCGTAGGGTTCGAAGGCAAAGTCTGTCAGTTCGTTATTCAGCAAGTAACCACCGGGGAGGCCGGTGCCGCCATCGTTGAGCAGGCGCGAACCGAAGGCCTGCTCGATGGTGGTGGTCATCGCCAGTGCATTGCCCTCGGCGTCGACGATGCTGATGTGGCTGGTGCCGTATTCCGGCTGTGCCGCCTGAGGGGAGAACGAGACAGGCATCTCGCCGGGTTCTCCCGCTTCGGCGGTGCCCATGCTGCGCGGACCAATCAGCGCGGCGCGCTGTTTGAGGTAGCTCGGTGCAAGCATGCTGTTCCAGGTGCGGCCGGGTACCGGCACGAAATCAGGGTCGGCCAGGTATTTAGCGCGGTCTGCATAGGCCAGGCGTGCGGCCTCGGTGTAGCGGTGCAGGAATTCGACAGAAGGCACCCCCTGATCGAGAGGCTGAACCGGCGGCAGCTGTTCCAGCATGCCGAGGATCTGCATCTGGGTGATGTGGCCCGATGACGGTGGCGGGAAGCCGCAAACCTGATAGCGCTTCTGCCAGAGGGTGCAAATGGCGTCGCGCTGGCGCGGTTGATAGCCTTCCAGGTCGTTCAGACTGATGCGGCCTGGGTTGGTCGGATGAGTGTTTACCTGCAGGACCAGAGAGCGGGCATTGGCCCCTGTATAGAACGCCTTGCTGCCGCGCTCGGCGATGTCCTTGAGCAACGCCGCGAGGGCCGGATTGCGCAAGCGATGGCCGACCGGCAGAGGCTCGCCATCGTTCTGGTAGTAGAACGCTGCCGCACGCGGGTCGTTGCGCAAGGCCGGGTCGCTGGCTAGCAGGCCATGCAGGCGTGGGCTGATCTCGAAACCGTCTTCGGCGAGTTCGATAGCCGGCTTGAACAAGGCGCTCCAGGGCAACTTGCCGTACTGGTCGTGAGCGCGTTCGAGCATCCTGACCACACCGGGCACACCCACCGACCGGCCGCCCACCACGGCGTCGAGAAATGCCATCGGCTTGCCGTCGGCCGTCAGGAAGAGTCGCTCGTCCACCGCTGCCGGCGCGGTTTCGCGCCCATCCAGGGCCGCGATATGTTCGCCATCCCAGTGCAACAGAAAGGCACCGCCGCCCAGCCCGCTGGATTGCGGCTCGACCAGACTCAGCACCATCTGAACCGCCACGGCTGCATCCATCGCGCTGCCGCCAGCTTTGAGAATCTCGTAGCCGGCTGCGGTTGCCAGCGGGTTGGCTGCGGCCACGGCGAAACGCTGAAAGGCCCAGCCGGGTTTGGCCGAGTAGCCGCTGGACGCCTCTGGCGCGGGCGGGATTTCGCTGGACGGGCGGTCCGGTTGAGTACAGGCGGTTAGGCTCAATGACAGTATCGAGGGAACCAGGGCGGCTCGTCCGGCGTGCATGGGATGTTCCTTGTCTGGGGCGGAAGGAAAATATGTAACTGATTACAGACCTGGCAGGCTGTTAAAAAACGTCGGCGAGGCAGGCAAGACGAGGCAAAAGGAGCCGAAGATGCGGAGTTTAGTTGTACTAAATAAGTATTCTGAGGCTGCTTTTAACGATGTATTGCCAACGCAGGTAGTTTTTAATCAACCTGCTTGATCACTGACCCCTGTCCGCCAAGCTTGATCGCTGCGGTTGGCAAAATCTTCGTACGTCCAATGTGCTGAGCCGTTCGTCTGCCTGCTTCGCCGAATGGGTAGGGCAACGGGCGCATCGGCAGCCGTTTCGCGATGCCCGCCTGACCGAAGCAAGGGTATTGCGGTCTGCCCGTGGCCGATGGTTGCCGGTATCATGTGCGCCTCTCAAAGGCTGTCCGGTCCATCGAAGCCATGACAATTCAGTACCCGACCATCGCCGATTGCGTCGGCAACACCCCTCTGGTTCGCCTGCAGCGTCTGCCCGGTGAAACCAGTAACACCATCCTGGTCAAGCTCGAAGGCAACAACCCCGCCGGCTCGGTCAAGGACCGTCCCGCGCTGTCGATGATTGCCCGGGCCGAAGCGCGCGGCGATATCAAGCCCGGCGACACCCTGATCGAAGCCACTTCCGGCAATACCGGCATCGCCCTGGCCATGGCCGCGGCGATCAAGGGCTACAAATTCATCCTGATCATGCCGGACAACTCGAGCGCCGAACGCAAGGCCGCCATGACCGCCTACGGCGCAGAGTTGATTCTGGTGAGCAAGGAAGAGGGCATGGAAGGCGCTCGCGATCTGGCGGTCAAGATGGCCGCGGAAGGGCGCGGCAAGGTGCTCGATCAGTTCGCCAATGGCGACAATCCTGAGGCCCACTTCACCAGTACCGGACCGGAGCTGTGGCAGCAGACCCAGGGCACTATCACCCACTTCGTCAGTTCGATGGGCACCACCGGCACCATCATGGGTGTGTCGCGCTACCTCAAGCAGCAAAACCCCGAGATCCAGATCGTCGGCCTGCAACCCAAGGAGGGCGCCGCGATTCCGGGCATCCGGCGCTGGCCGCAGGAGTACCTGCCGAAGATCTATCAGGCCGAGCGCGTCGACCGCATCGTCGACATGGCTCAAGACGAGGCCGAGCACGTCATGCGGCAGCTGGCGCGCGAAGAAGGCATATTCTGCGGCGTGTCGTCAGGTGGTTCCGTGGCAGCGGCGCTGCGGCTGTCCAAGGAAGTTGAAAACGCGGTCATCGTGGCGATCATCTGTGACCGTGGCGACCGCTACCTGTCGACGGGCGTGTATGACCAGCCCTGATCGCGACATGACGCTGCAAGGCGGAACCTGCTGATGGCCAAGCGCAGTGGCGGTTTACGCTTCCAGCCCAGTGGTGGCGAGAAGAAGTCGCAGATTCCCACCGGCAAGAAGCAGCGGCTGAGCATCCAGCGGCTCGCCAACGATGGCCGCGGCATTGCCTTTCTCGACAACCGCACCTGGTTTGTCGAGGGCGCTTTGCCTGGGGAAGATGTCGAGGCGCGCGTGCTGAATGCGCGCAGCCAGATCGTCGAAGCCCGCACCGAGCGGGTGCTAGTCGCCAGCGCCCAGCGGCGTACCGAGCCTTGCCCCCATGCTAGGGTATGCGGAGGCTGCAATCTGCAGCACCTGAGCGCAGCCGATCAGCTTGAATTGAAGCAACGGAGCTTGGCCGAGCAATTGTCCCGCGTGGCTTCTATCGAGCCGCAGCAATGGGCGGCTCCGCTCAGCGGGCCCGAATTTGGCTATCGCAGGCGCGCAAGGCTCGCCGTGCGCTGGGACAACAAGGCGCGACGCCTGGATGTCGGGTTCCGCGCCAGCGCTAGCCAGGACATCATCGCGATCCGCGAATGCCCCGTGCTGGTACAGCCCTTGCAAACGCTGTTGCCGGCGCTGTTAGCCGTGTTGCATGAATTGGACAAGCCGCAGGCGGTCGGTCACCTGGAGTTGTTCAGCGGGACTAGCGAAGCGGTGCTGGTGCGCCACACCGCGGCGCTGGCAGCGGAGGATTTGCAACGCCTCACCGAGTTCGCCAAGTCGCAGAACGTCCAGCTCTGGCTGCAAGGCGAGGATGCGCCGCAGCCGCTGGAGCCCGCGTACCGGCTGGGCTACCGCTTGTCGGCGTGGGATCTGGAGTTGTCCTGGCGACCCGGCGACTTCGTTCAGGTCAATGCGCCGGTGAACGAGGCAATGGTGGCGCAGGCGCTGGACTGGCTGGCACCGGAAGAGGGCGAGCGGGTGCTCGATCTGTTCTGCGGGTTGGGTAACTTCAGTTTGCCGCTGGCGCGTAAAGGTGCACAGGTGGTGGCAATCGAAGGCGTTGGCGAGATGGTCGAGCGCGCCTGCACCAATGCGGAGCAAAACGGTCTTCACGGTGCGCACTTTTATCAGGCGGACCTGTCGAAGCCGCTTATTGATGCGCAGTGGGCCAAAGATGGTTTCGCAGCAGTCCTGCTCGATCCGCCGCGTGACGGTGCCTTGGAAATAGTGCGGCAGATGACGACTTTAGGCGCACGGCGCGTTGTCTATGTTTCGTGCAATCCTGCAACGCTGGCGCGCGATGCTGCCGAGTTGATCGGCCAGGGCTATCAGCTGAAGCGGGCCGGCGTGCTGGATATGTTTCCGCAGACGGCGCACGTCGAGGCCATGGCGCTTTTCGAGCGGCCAGCGTAAGTCAGTTTCTTTTGACAGGCGATCGGCCTGTGGTTCAACCGACCGGCTCTTAGAAAGCCGGCGTATTCGACGCAGATGATGCGTAGAGGGAAGGTATTAGATGGTCCAGGTCAGAGCGCTTCAGCCGATCAACACCGACGGCAGCATCAACCTCGATGGCTGGCTCGATCACGTGCTGGGGATGGACCCCGCACTCGACCGCGACGCTCTCAAACAGGCTTGCGAGTTCGCCCGAACGGCGGAGCAGCAGGCCAACGCGGCACAGAATCTGTGGAGCGAAGGCACCTCCAGTTACCAGACCGGGCTGGAAATCGCCGAAATTCTCGCTGACCTCAAACTCGACCAGGACAGCCTGGTGGCGGCGGTTATCTACCGCGGCGTGCGCGAATGCAAGATCCAGCTGGCCGAGGTGCATCAGCACTTCGGCCCGGTGGTGGCCAAGTTGATCGAGGGCGTGCTGCGCATGGCCGCGATCAGCGACAGCCTCAACCCGCGCGAGTCGCTGGTGCTGGGCACCCAGACCCAAGTGGAAAACCTGCGCAAGATGCTGGTGGCGATGGTCGACGATGTGCGCGTCGCGCTGATCAAGCTGGCTGAGCGCACCTGTGCCATCCGCGCGGTCAAGAATGCCGATGACGACAAACGTCATCGCGTCGCGCGGGAAGTATTCGATATATACGCGCCGCTGGCGCATCGGTTAGGCATCGGACACATCAAGTGGGAACTGGAGGACCTGTCCTTCCGCTACCTCGAACCCGAGCAGTACAAACAAATCGCTCAGCTGCTGCACGAGCGACGGTTGGATCGCGAGCAGTACATCCAGAACGTCGTCCAGCAGCTGAAGGACGAACTGACCGCCACCGGGATACACCCGGAAATCGACGGACGTGCCAAGCACATCTATTCGATCTGGCGAAAGATGCAGAAGAAAGGCCTGCAATTCAGCCAGATCTACGACGTTCGCGCCGTGCGCGTGCTGGTGCCCGAGGTCCGCGACTGCTACACCGCGCTGGGTATCGTGCACACCCTGTGGCGGCACATCCCCAAGGAATTCGACGACTACATCGCCAACCCCAAGGAAAACGGCTACCGCTCGCTGCACACCGCCGTGCTCGGGCCGGAAGGCAAGGTGTTGGAGGTGCAGATCCGCACCCAGGCCATGCACGAGGAAGCCGAGCTGGGTGTTTGCGCGCATTGGCGGTACAAGGGCACCGACGTCAAAGCCACCTCGAACCACTACGAGGAGAAGATCTCCTGGCTGCGTCAGGTGCTCGAATGGCACGAAGAGCTGGGTGACATTGGCGGCTTGGCCGATCAGCTTCGCGTGGATATCGAGCCGGACCGCGTTTACGTGTTCACCCCGGACGGCCATGCCATCGATCTGCCCAAGGGCGCCACGCCGCTGGACTTCGCTTACCGCGTGCACACCGAAATCGGTCACAACTGCCGCGGTGCCAAGATCAACGGGCGCATCGTACCGCTCAACTACAGCCTGCAGACCGGTGAGCAGGTCGAGATCATCACCAGCAAGCAGGGCTCCCCGAGCCGCGACTGGCTGAACCCGAACCTGGGCTACATCACCACCTCGCGCTCGCGGGCGAAGATCGTTCATTGGTTCAAGCTGCAGGCCCGCGACCAGAACGTGGCGGCCGGCAAGGCGCTGCTGGAGCGCGAACTCGGACGCCTCGATCTGCCGCCGGTGGACTTCGACAAACTGGCCGAAAAAGCCAATCTGAAGACCGCCGAAGACATGTTTGCCGCACTGGGGGCAGGCGATCTGCGTCTGGCTCAGCTGGTCAACCATGCTCAGCAGCTGGTTGAGCCGGATACCCATGATGATGACCAGCTCGAGCTGATCCCCAGACGCCCCAGCACCAAGCCTGGCAAGCGCGGCGACGTGCAGATCCAGGGTGTCGGCAATCTGCTCACGCAAATGGCAGGCTGCTGCCAGCCGCTGCCGGGCGATCCGATTGTCGGCTACATCACCCTCGGTCGTGGCGTCAGCATTCATCGCCAGGATTGCGCCTCGGTGCTGCAGCTGGCCGGGCGCGAGCCGGAGCGGATCATCCAGGTCAGCTGGGGACCGATCCCCGAGAAAACCTATCCGGCGGACATCAGCATCCGGGCCTATGACCGCTCCGGCCTGCTTCGCGATGTCTCGCAGATCCTGCTAAACGAGCGGATCAACGTACTCGCGGTGAATACCCGTTCAAACAAGGAAGACAGCACGGCGCAGATGACGCTGACCATCGAGATCCCAGGTCTGGATGCGTTGGGGCGATTGCTCAGCCGGATATCGCAGCTGCCCAATATCATCGAGGCTAAGCGCCAGCGTACCTCCTGACCTGCTGCGCTCGGCCATACGGCGTTGCAAGCTTGCTGAAAAATGCTCATTGGCAGAAGCCAACTCCGCTTTTTCAGCAAGCTTGCGCCTTGTCTGGCCTTCGCTCGCGACGGTCAGGATGATGTACGGAGCTGCTGCGCTCGATCTGGCGTTGTTGAAGCCCAACCGAAAGATGCTCATTGGCTAAGACTTCGCCTAGCCAGCGCTTTGCTTGCGGCGCTCGGGTCGCTGGAAAAGCTGATAACACCGTAGGGGGGATGTCGCTTTTTACATCCACCATGACGACGCTGCGGTGGATGGGTGGAGCGTCATCCACCCTACAATGGGCTCAGCTTCAATCTCAGGCTTTCACCGAGGAATGTCATGTACCAACTCAATGACCTGCTGCACCTGATGGTACGGCTGCGTGATCCGCAGCACGGTTGCCCGTGGGATCTGCAGCAGGACTACGCCAGCATCGTGCCGCATACCCTGGAAGAGGCCTACGAGGTGGCGGATGCCATCGAGAGCGGCGACTTCGAACATCTGCCCGGTGAGCTGGGTGACCTGCTGTTCCAGGTGGTCTATTACAGCCAGCTGGCGAAGGAGGAGGGCCGCTTCGAGTTTGACGCCGTGGTCGACGGTATCACTCGCAAGCTGTTGCGCCGGCATCCGCATGTGTTTCCCGACGGCGATCTGTACGGCTCGCCCGAGCTGCCGCGCCTCGATGAGGCAGCCATCAAGGTGCGTTGGGAGGAAATCAAGGCCGAGGAGCGCGCCGAGAAGGCGGCTGCGCCGGAGCAATTGTCGCTGCTCGACGATGTGCCCAGCGCATTGCCCGCACTGAGCCGCGCGGCCAAGTTGCAGAAGCGAACCGCTCAGGTTGGTTTCGACTGGCCGGATGCTCTGCCCGTGGTGGACAAGGTGCGTGAGGAGCTCGACGAAGTGCTCGAAGCCATGAGCGAAAACGACCCCGATGCCATTGCCGAGGAGCTCGGCGATCTGTTGTTCGTCACGGTGAATCTGGCGCGGCACCTGAAGGTCGATCCGGAAAACGCCTTGCGTGCGGCCAACCAAAAATTCGAGCGTCGCTTCCGCTTTATCGAACAAGCCTTGCGGGAAAGCGGTCGGCCCATCGAAGATTGCGACCTGGAGACGCTCGACGCGCTATGGGGCGAAGCCAAAAAAGCCGAAAAGATACCGACCTGCGGTTGATAGCCGGAGCCTGATCGTGGAAGTTGTCCGTGCCACGAACCTGCTCGGTGAATCACGGTTGATCCACCCTTACGTCTAATTTGAACTCACGACGAGACGACCCGACACATGAGTCTTTCCCTTCGCGACCAGCTGCTCAAAGCCGGGCTGGTCAATGAAAAGCAGGCCAAACAGGCCGGCAAGCAACAGCAGAAACAGCAGCGCCTGGTGAAGAAAGGCCAGGCCGAACAGGACACCTCGCAGCGTGATGCGGCGCTGAAGGCTCATGCCGAAAAGCTGGCCCGCGACCAGGAGCTGAACCGTCAGCAGCAGGAAAAAGCCGAGCAGAAGGCGCGCACGGCGCAAGTCAAGCAGCTGATCGAAGGCAGCCGGCTGCCCAAGCTGACCACCGAGGATTACTACAACTTCGTCGATGACAAGAAGGTCAAGCGGCTGTCAGTGAACAAGCTGATGCGCGACAAGCTCTCCAGTGGTTCGCTGGCCATTGTCCGCCATGGCGGTGGTTACGAAGTGATCCCGCGTGAGGCGGCACTGAAGATCCAGGAGCGTGACCCGCGCCGCATCGTGCAGCTCAACGTCCAGACCGAAGCGCCGGACGCCGATGATCCCTACGCCGCCTACCAGATTCCTGATGATCTGATGTGGTAAGAGCCCATCGATCCTCGGTGTGGCCTAAGGCGTAATGTGGAGGCGGGCGACCTGTTGTGCGCTGCCGTGAGAGGCACTATCTGTGGTTGGTGCGTTCTGCGACCACTGCATAGCCGCCTCTGTAGGAGCCAGCTCTCTGACGAATGCGTGTGATCGCCACGAGCTAGCGCTTTTGGCGACTGCGCTTGCGGATGTAGCAGTTAGAGGCGGTCCCGAGCCCCTCCGACGGAAGGACGGATTTATGCCCGTCGGGCAGCCTCTACTGCTATAGCCCAACCGGGCTTTCGGTCACAGCAGGAGGACTCAAATGGAAACCACACGTTATTCGGACGAGATCGATACGCTCAGCTGGCAAGCCCAGGGGGTGCCAGGCGACCCCGAAGAGCCTGGCGTGCCGGATTTGCCCAGTGAGCCCGGCGAACCGACGATCCCGGATCAGCCGCCGCCAGATCCGGTAGCCTGACAGCCGCTACAACCCGGGCTGGCCAGACGCCCGTGCGAGCAGGTCGACGACCTGCTCGTCGCTGGTCTGCTCGAAGTTGCGGTAATGGCAGCCGACGCCAATGAACGGCTCGGGCATTGCCAGGCAGATCAGCTCGTCCACGTCCGCTCTGAGCATCTCGATTACATCCCGTGGACCCACCGGCACAGCCAGTACCACGCGGCTGGGTTTCGACTGCTTCAATCCCTTCAGCGCCGCCCGAACCGTGGCGCCAGTGGCGATGCCATCGTCGATGACGATGACGCAACGATCAGCGATTACCGGGGCGGGTCGTTCGCCACAATAGCGATGGCGACGGCGTTCCAGTTCGGTCAGCTGGCGCTGCATCTCCTCTTCGAACCAGTTCGGAGGCGGCGCAATCTGGTTGAACAGTTCCTGATTGATCACCCACTTCGGTTCGGCCCCGTCGATCACCGCGCCCAGCGCCAGTTCCTCGTTGCCGGGCGCGCCAATCTTGCGTACCAGCACCAGATCCAGTGGCGCGCCCAGACGCTGCGCCACTTCGAAGGCCACCGGAACCCCGCCGCGCGGCAGGGCAAGCACCAGCGGCTGCGCTTCTGCCAGGTGATGCAGGGCTTCGGCCAGCTCCTGGCCGGCATGGGTACGATCGCGAAACAGTTGGGATTCGGGCATGTAGGCGCGCATGGCTCACTCTCCGAATGGGTAGGTATCCGGAACACTCTGGTCGTCGATCTGCTGCGGGCCGATCGGCTGGACCGCGTTGGTCTGTTCGAACCAGAGCAGTGCGTCGAACTGTTCTGAAAGTATGGCCTGAAAATAGTGACTCTGACGCTCAGTGGCCGGACGGTAGATCACGCCGATTGCGCGCTCCAGACGGGGACGCGCCAGCGCCTCGCGCAGTGGTGTGTCATCGCGCCAGCTGGTCAGCGAGGCAGGCAACCCGGCGCGCAGAAACAATTGCTCCCAGCTGTCCGGGCGCGACGGGCGAACCTGCTGAATCTGCATGGGTTCGTCCCAGTTGTCGGCGGCGGCCACCAGGCCGCGATCGGTGCCCATGCCCAGCAGCACCGCATCGCGCCCGAATGCGGTTCGGCAGAGTTCGCCGATATTGAATTCGCCGCCCCAGCCCATGGAGGTCGAAGCGGCATTGCCGATGTGCGAGTTGTGCGCCCAGACCACCGCCTTGGCGTCATCGCCGCGATGCTTCAGCAGGGCCTGCAGCGTGTCGAACATGTGCCGGTCGCGCAGGTTCCAGGACTCAGCAGAGCCTTGATACATGGCGCGGTAGTACTGCTCCGCAGCGAGCACGACGCGCGCATTCTGCTCGGCATTGAAAAAGCTGCAGCCGTCTTTTTTCATGTACTCGAGCCGCTGGTCGAGCAACGCGCGCAACTGTTCGACTACCGCGGCCTCGCAGGACGGTTCGCCGCGCATCACGTTGTGTCCGTAGACCGCCGGTTCGTCGTGCCATGGACTGAGGCAGCCATATCGACGCCGCGCGGTCGCGGCAGCGTCCGGGTCGACCCGGTCGAGATAGCCGAGCACCTCCTGGATCGAAGCGCCCAGGCTGTAGACGTCCAGCCCGCGAAACTCGACTCGACGCTCGGCAGGCTGGGCATCGTTGTGGTTGCGTAGCCAGCGGGCGAAGTCGGCGACTTCCTGGTTGCGCCACATCCAGGTCGGAAAGCGCTTGAGGCCTTCCTCGACCCAGGCCGGAGGCTGCTGCTGGCGAACGTAGCGGTCGATCTTCGCCGCATCCGGCCAGTCGGCTTCGGCCGCGACGATGGTAAAGCCGTGGCGCTCGATCAATCGGCGGGTGATGGCTGCTCGGGCCCGGTAGAACTCCGAAGTGCCGTGGCTGGCTTCGCCGATCAACACCACCCGCGCATCAGCAAACTGGTCGAAGGCATCGGCAAACGCTGGGTCATCAATGCCGGGCAATACGGTTGCGCTGCGGCGCAACAGCTCGACCAGCTGCTCCTCGGTCGTTTCTTTAGGTCGTGGGCGCGATTGATTCATGGCCTCGTCTCCTGTTCGCCTTTTTAGGATGACCTACGCTGTATAGCCCCGTTCAGACCGTCCGGCGGCTGATTCAACAAGCACAAGCGGCAGAACTGAATGCGAGGGACTAGTCTCTAAACAAAGCGACGCCAATCTCGGCGAGCGAGTTTCCGCTGAAGGCGCTAAGACACGAGGGGCACCTATGACGACCTGGATCATCGCTTACAGCAAAGACGGCAATACCTCCATTTTGCGGACCGAATCCGATCGCCAGCCGGATATAGATGAGGCAGTTGAGCTGGTAACCCGAAAGGCCGAGCAGGATTATGCCGGTGAGGAGGATGCCTACGAGGTGGACCCGGACGTCGAACAGACACCCGCCACCCGCCTGGCTCAGCGCTTCGGCATCACCGTAACCGGTATATCCCAGGCCTGATCGGCTCAGGCCACCTGCCACACACCATCATCCCCAGCCACGAACAGGCGCCGACCCGGGTCGGCGCCCACCTCCATCATTCCGGTGAAACTGCCGAACGCCGGCAGCAGGCTGAGGCGTGCGCCGATGCAGAAGCAAGGCAGGCGCAACGACTGCCGGCCGCGCCCGTGCAGGCGAAATGCAGGGTGCAGATGGCCGGCGAGGACGTGGTGAGTGGGGTGCGGCTCCGGCTCGTGCTGCAGGGCAAACGGGCCGAGCAGCAGGGGTTCGGGGACGACTGTCATCTCCAGACTCGCCGGTGGATCGCCTGCGCGGCGGTCGTGGTTGCCGCGAATCAAGGTGATCGCCAGGCCGGGATGCGTCGCGCGCCATGCCTGCAGCTGGCTCAGCGTGGCAGGCGTTTGCGATTCCGGTGCATGGAGGAAGTCGCCCAAAAAGATCAGCTGTTTGCAGCGGTAACGCGCCAGCAGCGCGTCGAGTCGTTGCAGGTTGGACTGGGTGGTGCCGTGGGGCACCGGCTGGCCCAGACGTCGGTAGGCGGCGGCTTTGCCGATGTGAATATCGGCAATCAGCAACGCCTGCTGTTGCGGCCAGTAGATCGCCTTGTCGGCCAGCAACCAGAGTTCGGTCTGTTCGAGTTCGATGGAGAGGTGCGAGGTCATGCGCGGAGTCTATCGTGCGTTCGGAGTCGATCCCACTGAGGCGCTGAATCTCGAGCGCGTTCGTGTGGCTGCAGGTACTGCCATCTCATCCGGTAACACTGCGAAGACCCTATTGTCAGTTGAGAGCTCTTCAGTAGGAGCGAGCTTGCTCGCGAAGCTCAAGCTCTGTCCCTGCAACGCACCTCTGTTGTGTCGAACCTGCTGGTGAAGGTCGGCGGGTTGATGCAGGCAAGAGGCTGTTGAACGGGAGGTGGCAGGGTTCACAAGCGGGATGACTTTGCTTTTTTCACCCTCGGTGTGCCGTCCTTGGTCGCGCGCGGTTTGCGCTTCGCGCTGGTCTCCCGCTCAACGGCAATGCTGGCGCCTGCTTCCGGCTGATAGCCGCCAGGGCCAGCCGCCTTGTCCAGTTCGGCGACCATCCGGCGAATGCGGTCGGCGAGCTTTTCCGAGGTCAGGCTTTCGCGGAAACGTTCAACCATCAAGGGGAAGGCGAGGGGCGTGGTGCGTTTCACGACATGCACGTCCAGCTCGCGCTGCTGCAAGCGGTTCAGGGTCTGCTCCAGCCGCTCGACCTCCAGTTCCTGGCGCAGCACCTCTTCCTCGGCCTGGGTCAGCAGCAGATTGGCCGGGTCGTACTGACGGAAGACGTCGAAGAACAACCCACTGGAGGCCTGCAGCTGGCGCGCGCTTTTCTGCGCGCCGGGATAGCCGGAAAACACCAGCCCCGCGATGCGCGCGATTTCGCGAAAGCGCCGGCGCGCCAGCTCACCAGCGTTGAGGCTGGCGAGCACGTCGTGCAGCAATTCGTCCTGGCTGAACAGCGCGGGCGTCAGCCACTGCAGCCAGTCCACTTCGGTTGCCGAGAGCAGCTCGAAGCCGTAGTCGTTCACGGCGATGGAAAAGGTCAGCGGCTGGCGCTGGGCCATCCGCCAGGCGAGCAGGCTGGCCAGCCCGAGATGAACGTGTCGACCGGCGAAGGGATAGAGAAACAGGTGCCAGCCCTCGCGGGACTTCATCACCTCGGCCAATAGCGTGCTTTCGGTGGGCAGCGCCGACCAGTCCAGCTGCACGCGCAGCAGGGGTTCTACCAGGCGCATCTCGGCACTGTCGAACTGGCCGCGCGAGGCGGCGCCGAGCTGCTCGACCACGGCATCGGCCAGTTCGCTGGAGAGCGGCATGCGCCCGCCGTTCCAGCGCGGAACAGCGGCTTTCTTGCCGGTGGCGCGGCTGACGTAGGCGGTCATGTTCTCGACTCGCACCAGCTCCAGCAGACGGCCGCCGAAGAGGAAGTTGTCGCCCGGGCGCAGTCGGGCAATGAAACCTTCCTCGATGGTGCCCAGTGACCGGCCGCTGCCACCCTTGGCCCAGAACTTCACCGTCAGGCTGGCGTCGCTGACGATTGTGCCGATGCTCATGCGATGGCGAAGCGCGACGCGGCGGCTGGGGACTTTCCAAAGTCCGGTCTCGTCCGGCTCGACGCGCTGATAGTCCGGGTAGGCCGTCAACGAATGCCCGCCATGACGCACGAAGGCCAGCGCCCATTGCCAGTGGTCTTCTGTAAGTTCGCGATAGGACCAGGCTTGGCGTACTTCGGCGAACAATTCGTCGGGCCGGAATCCCCCGCCGAGGGCCATGCTGACGAGGTGTTGCACGAGCACATCGAGGGGACGATGCGGGGCGCTCCGGGCTTCAATGCGGCGTTCGGCGATGGCCACCTGCGCTGCTGCGGCTTCCACTACTTCGAAACTGTGCGTCGGCACCAGCGTGACCCGCGACGTCCGGCCGGGTGCGTGACCGGAGCGACCGGCGCGTTGCATCAAGCGCGCCACGCCCTTCGGCGAGCCGATCTGCAGCACCCGCTCGACAGGCAGGAAGTCGACGCCGAGGTCGAGGCTCGAGGTACAGACGACCGCCTTCAGCGCGCCTTGCTTGAGGCCCAGTTCCACCCAGTCGCGTACCTCACGTGCCAGTGAGCCGTGATGCAGGGCGATTAGTCCGGCCCAGTCAGGGCGGGCGTCGAGAATCGCCTGATACCAGATTTCCGACTGCGAACGGGTGTTGGTAAATACCAGGGTGGTGGCAGCCGAATCGATCTGCTCGACCACCTGCGGCAGCATGCGCAGCCCGAGATGACCGGCCCAGGGAAAGCGCTCGATGCTCGGCGGTAGCAACGTGTCGACGCGCAGATCCTTGTCGACCTTGCCCTGCACAAGTTTGCCGCTGCCCGGATGCAGCAGCACTTCCAGCGCGTGTGGCTGGTTGCCCAGTGTCGCCGACAGGCCCCAGATGATCAGGTCCGGCATCCACTGACGCAGCCGGGCCAATGCCAGTTGCAGCTGGACGCCACGCTTATTGCCCAGCAGTTCGTGCCACTCATCCACCACCAGCATGCGCAAGCCGGCGAAAGCCTGGCGCGCGTCGGCCCGCGTCAGTAGTAGGGTGAGGCTTTCCGGCGTGGTGACCAGCGCGCTGGGCAATCTCCGACCCTGGCGCGCCCGCTCGGCGCTGCTGGTATCGCCGGTGCGCAGACCGATGCTCCAGTTGATACCTAACTCATCCAGCGGTGCTTGCAGGGCACGGGCCGTGTCGGCGGCCAGGGCACGCATGGGGGTGATCCAGAGGACAGTGAGCGGGGCGGGTTTGTCCGACGAACTGGCGCGCGCCTGCGGTTTCTCTGCGGGCGTATCTGCGCCTGGCGAAGCGAAACGATTGAGCGCGCCAAGCCAGACGGCGTAGGTTTTGCCGGAGCCGGTGGTGGCATGGAGCAGGCCGGACTCGCCCTCATCAATCGCTTGCCAGACCTGTTGTTGAAAAGGGAACGGCTGCCAATTGCGCGTGGCGAACCAGTGTTCGGCAAGGGAGGCGGGCGGCGCCCTCATGCCTCGCTCTCCGCTCGATTCATGCAAAGGCCTAGCTTCGGCTTTATGTAGGAGCGAGCTTGCTCGCGAATTGGCGATTCGCGGGTGGTGAGGTTCGCCGGCAAGCCGGCACCTGCGCAGGGCAGCCTGGCTTCTCCCGTGCGTTGGATCATCCCAGCAATTCCTTCAACGTCTCCAGCGTATCGGCTTCGTCCACCGGCTTGTCGAGACGCCAGCGCAGCATGCGCGGGAAGCGCACGGCGATGCCGCTCTTGTGCCGACTGCTGGCGGCGATTCCCTCGAAGCCAAGTTCGAACACCAGGGTTGGCGTCACGCTACGAACGGGGCCGAATTTCTCCACGGTGGTCTTGCGCACGATGGCGTCGACCTTGCGCATCTCCTCGTCGGTCAGCCCGGAATAGGCCTTGGCGAAGGGCACCAGCTTGCGCTCCGGGTCGCCCGGTTCGCCGTCCCACACTGCAAAGGTGTAGTCGGTGTAGAGGCTGGCGCGGCGACCATGGCCACGCTGGGCGTAGATCAACACAGCGTCGACCGAGTAGGGATCCATTTTCCACTTCCACCAGACGCCGACGTCTTTGGTCCGGCCGACGCCGTACTGTGCGGCTCGTGCCTTAATCATCATGCCCTCGACGCCAAGCGCGCGTGACGCCTCGCGCTGGCGTGCCAGGGCAGCCCAATTGCTGCCAGTGACCAGCGGCGAAAGCATCAGCCGGGGGGTGGGGCAGTGGCCGACCACCGTTTCAAGCTGTTGCCGGCGCTCACGATGTTCGCGTTGCCGCCAGTCATCGCCCTGCCATTCGAGTAGGTCATACGCGAGCACTGCGACCGGGGCGTCCTGCAGGACCTTGGCGGTCAGGTTCTTGCGCCCGATACGCTGCTGCAACAGCGCGAAGGGCTGCACGCCGAAGCGCTCGGTTGCTTCGGTGTCACCGCCTTCCGGTTGCTCGAAGAGTTCAGTCGCGGGCTCACCGGGCGCATGCCTCCAGACCAGGATTTCGCCGTCGATCACGGTGCCGTCCGGCAGGCAGCTGGCCAGTTCGCACAGTTCCGGAAAGCGCTCACTGACCAGCTCTTCGCCACGGGACCAGACCCAGATCTGCCCGTCGCGCTTGACCAGCTGGGCGCGAATGCCGTCCCACTTCCATTCGATGAACCAGTTCTCCGGTGCGCCGAGCAGGGTGTCGAATTCCTCGACAGGTGCCTGCAGCGGGTGGGCAAGAAAGAATGGGTAAGGCTGGCCGCCACGCTGGGCGTGTTCGTGCTCGGATTCGTCGGCGATCAGCGCGCGGTATCCCTCGGCGCTGGGGCGGTGCGACAGATCGGTGTAACCCACCAGCCGCTGCGCCACGCGCTTGGGATCGAGATCGGCCAGCGAGGCCAGTGCGCGGGTCACCAGCAGCTTCGACACGCCGACGCGAAAGGCGCCGGTGATCAGCTTGATGCAGACCATCAGGCTCAGGCGATCCAGCTGTGTCCATAGCGCGGGTAATCGCTCGGCCAGTTCTTCCGGCGGCAGGCCGCGCAATGGCAGCAGCTTGTCCTGCATCCACACGGCCAGCCCGTCGTCGGAGCTGTGTTCGGCCTCGGGCATCAGCAGCGAGATGGTTTCAGCCATGTCGCCAACCGCCTGGTAACTTTCCTCGAACAACCATTCCGGCAGCGCCGAGGCCTTCATTGCGGTCTCGCGCAGCACGCGGGTCGGCACCAGCTGACGCGGTCGGCCGCCGGCCAGGAAATACACCGCCCAGGCAGCATCAGCCGGATCGGCTTCGCGAAAGTAGTCCCGCATCGCGGCGAGCTTGGCGTTGCTCGAGGTGGTCGCGTCGAGGCGGCTGTAGAGGGTGGCGAAGGCTTTCATTTCCGGCCTCCGGCATTCGCTGAGACCAGCTGTTCGCGAGCAAGCTCGCTCCTACAGGTCTGGCGTCGTGCTGCTACGCGGGTGCTCTTCTGTAGGAGCCAGCTTGCTGGCGAACCGTGGCGACGCGAGGGATCCGGTTCGCGAGCAATCTCGCACCTGCAAGGAAAGTGTGGTGGTTCCGCAACGGTATCTTTCGGCATGTAGTGTAGGGCCAGGCTGAGGATCATTCGGCCTCCTGAGTTGTGGCGTCGTCCTCTTCGCCGTACTCGGTCTCGAAGGCCTGGGCGTCGAGACCGCGCATTTCGCGCAGGTAACGGACCAGAATCGGCACGGACCCGTGGGTCACCATTACCCGCTCGGCGCCGGTCTGCTCGATGGCCCAGAGCAGGCCGGGCCAGTCGGCGTGATCGGAGAGCACGAAGCCGCGATCGACCCCGCGCCGACGACGGGTGCCGCGCAGCATCATCCAGCCACTGGCAAAGGCGTCGGCATAGTCACCGAAGCGACGCATCCAGGTGCTGCCACCCGCCGAGGGAGGGGCGAGGATGATGGCGTGCTTCAGGCGCGGGTCGCCTTTTTTCAGGTCGCCGGCATAAACGGTTGGCGGCAGGTAAACACCGCCTTCGCGGTAGACCTTGTTCAGCGGCTCCACCGCGCCGTGGACCACGATGGTGCCGATGCTTTCGTCCAGGCCGTGCAGGATGCGCTGCGCCTTGCCGAAGGCGTAGCAGAACAGCACGCTGGCGCGCCCGGCGGCGGCGTTGGCGCGCCACCAGTCGTTGATCTCACGAAACACCTGAGCCTGTGACGGCCACTTGTAGATCGGCAGACCGAAGGTCGATTCAGTGATGAAGGTGTGGCAGCGCACCGGTTCGAAGGGCGCACAGGTGCCATCCGGCTCGACTTTGTAATCACCCGAGGCGACCCAGACTTCGCCCTTGTATTCCAGTCGCACCTGGGCCGAGCCGAGCACGTGACCGGCAGGGTGGAAGCTGAGCTTTACACCGTGATGATCGACGGATTCGCCATAGGCCAGCGTCTGCAATGGCATGTCCGCGGCGATCCGCGAACGGAGTATGCCTTCGCTGTCGCGAGAGGCCAGATAGTGGCCCATGCCCCAGCGTGCGTGGTCGCCGTGGGCGTGGGTGATGACGGCGCGATCGACCGGGCGCCAGGGATCGATGTAGAAATCACCGGGTGGGCAGTAGAGGCCTTCGGGGCGGGCAACGACAAGATCCATGAGTGAGCGGCACTTTGCGGGCTTGTAAGGTTGGAGCCCGGGTCGGCGTTTGGAGTTCGCCTGCAAGGTCGCGTCTGTGATCTTGAACCCACCCTACAGGGCCGGGGGGGCGCCTCTGTTCAGGTGGGTTAAGGGAAAGTCATCCAGCAGGGCGGGGATCAGTCCACCAGCTTCAGGTGAGAGGTGTCCGGCACCGGCGCATCGCTGGCACGGCGCCGTTCACCCATGTCGCTGCCCACCGGCGCCAGGCTGAACTGGGACAGGTCCACGGGCGGTGCCTTGGGCTCGGGTTGTGCGTCCTGCAGGTCCACGCCGACCGGCGCGATGCCGAAGTCCGGCGCCTCGACGTCGACGAACGCAGCCATGTATTCGTCCCGTGGGGCCACCTTCAAGGGTTGAGGCGACGCTTTAGCGGCGGAAGCCAGCGGTGCAGGGGCCGGGTCTTCCGACGGTGGCGGGGCGAGCTCGATTTCCTCGACCTCAACCGGCATCGGGCGGACCTCGGCGATGGCGCCGGCGCGCGCCATGGCCTGGCGGTACTTCTCGACGCTGGCGTGGTCCAGGTCCTGCTTGATCACGATTCGCCGACCGGAAAACAGCACGGCGATGCGCTGGGCGTCGGCCTGAAACAGGCGAGTCAGGTTGGCCTCGACCTGCTCCAGCTTGGCGCCCGGAGCGAGTTCGCCGGAAAACGATATTTCATAGCGGCTCATGAGGAGGTCCTTTTGGCGGCCGAAGGTGGGATGCGCTGATCATAGAGCCTGGTACGGGCGCTTGAAAGCTGACGGGCTCGCTGCGCTGTCTGTGCTGCGACGGCGTTGGCATGCCGAGCTGTAAGCCTCGATAGTGGTCGGCGGCAGGCGATACAAAGGCTGTCCCGCGTCAGCTGCTCGATGATTGGCTGGGTGATAATGCCGCGCCCGTCGGCACTCTATTACCTGCCCAGCCCAAGGATCGCGAACTCATGGTGGTATTCGAAATCAAGTCGCTCAGCCCGGAAACCTACAGGCAACAGACGCGACGCAGCACGCTAGTTGTCGCCGTGACCTTCGCAGTGCTGGCGATGGGGCTGGCGACCCTGGCCGTTGCGCTGTTCGGCGAGACGGGGGCCGATAACCTGAAGTGGAACATCGCAGGGGTCGTGGCTGGTTTGCTGCTTACTGCAGCATTGGTGCGTTCTGTCTATCTCAAGCAGCCGTGGATGTCCTGCGCGGCTTACGGTTGGCGTCTCAAGCGCAGCCTGATGAGTGTTACCAATGTGATGCACCATGTCACGGCGGGCGTGGCGGCGGATGATCCCGAGGCGATCAAGCTGCTGCGCTTCTATCACCTGGGGCTAACGCAGATGCATCAGCTCGATGGCAACAGCGCCTCGCTCAGCGAGGTGACGGGGGAAATCAATCAGCATCGAGAATTGATGGAAGCGCGCGGGATGGACACCGATCAGAGCCGCCTGGATGACGCCTGGCTGGCCGCCGTGAAGCGTTTCCCTGCAGGAAAGTAATCCGGGAAAGCGGTTCGCCAATGGAGTGGGGCGATGCTGCCCATCCCGACCACACTCGCCGACGTCGTCTAGGTGAGTGCATCCCCGCCGGCTCAAACAACTGAGCACCATGGTGTGCTGGCAACAGGCCCGGCGCGGCTTGCGCGCCAGTCATTCCAGAGGCCCGTAACCGCCTGCTGCAACGGCTGCGCCAGCGTTGCATAGCACTGGTTGTAAACCATCGGAAAACCCATACTCGGCAACGTTTGTGCCGGCGCTGCCGGAATCAGATGGTTCGTCTCATTAGCCTCTCAGGCTCAGGAATTTCCCAATAATGAAAAGGCTGTATCTGCTCGGTCTGATGGCCGGTCTTTCGCTGCAATCAGTCGCCGCCGAGCCCCGTTCTCCGTTGCTGGATGACAAGCCGGCGTTCATCGCCAGCCTGATCGAAAAGATGACGCTGGAAGAGAAGGTCGGCCAGTTGCGGCTGATCAGCATCGGCGGCGACATGCCGCGCGAGCGCATTCTCGATGAGCTGGCGGCCGGCCACATAGGCGGCACCTTCAACACGGTGACCCGGCACGACAACCGGCCGATGCAGGAAGCGGCGTTGCGCAGCCGGATGAAGATTCCGATCTTCTTTGCCTATGACGTCATTCATGGCCACCGGACGATCTTTCCTATCGGCCTGGGCCTGGCCTCGAGCTGGGATCTCGATACCATCGCCACCAGCGGGCGGGTGCAAGCCATTGAAGCCAGTGCTGACGGTCTGGACATGACCTTTGCGCCGATGGTGGATATCTCCCGCGATCCGCGTTGGGGGCGGACCTCCGAAGGGTTTGGCGAAGACCCCTATCTGGTCTCGGAAATCGCGCGAACCATGGTGCAGGCCTATCAGGGCGAGTCGCCCACTGCAGCGGACAGCGTGACCGCGAGCGTCAAGCATTTCGCCCTCTACGGTGCGGTTGAAGGCGGGCGTGACTACAACGTGGTGGATATGAGCCCGATGCGCATGCATCAGGACTACCTGCCGCCCTACCAAGCCGCTATCGATGCCGGAGCGGGTGGGGTGATGGTTGCGCTGAACTCCATCAACGGGGTGCCGGCCAGCGCCAACACCTGGCTGCTGCAGGATTTGTTACGGCGCGACTGGGGTTTCGATGGCGTCGCCCTCAGCGACCACGGAGCGATCAGCGAACTGATCCGGCATGGCGTTGCAAAGGACGGTCGTGAGGCAGCAAAACTGGCGATCAAGGCAGGCATCGACATGAGCATGGCCGACGCCTTGTATCGCGAGGAACTGCCGGGGCTGGTGGCATCGGGCGAGGTCGGTATCGGTGAGATCGACACGGCTGTGCGCGAGGTACTTGGCGCCAAGTACGACATGGGTCTTTTTCATGATCCGTTCCGGCGCATCGGGTCGGCAGAGGACGATCCAGCAGACGTCAACGCGGAGAGCCGTCTGCATCGCGAAGCCGCCAGAGCCGTAGCGCGCGAATCAATCGTGCTGCTTGAAAACAAGAAGCAGACCTTGCCGTTGCAAAAGCGCGGCACCATCGCGCTGGTGGGGCCGCTGGCCGATTCGCCGGTCGACATGATGGGCAGCTGGTCCGCAGCGGGCGTTGCCAAACAGTCAGTCACCGTACGTCAGGGCTTGCTTGATGCGGTGGGTGATGAAGCCGTTGTGCACCATGCCCTCGGCGCCAATATCACCGACGATCCACACATGGTCGAGTACCTGAACTTCCTCAACTGGGACAAACCCGAGGTGGTGCAGGACCCTCGTTCGCCGGACGCCATGATTGCCGAAGCAGTCGCGCTTGCCGAAAAGGCTGACGTAATCGTTGCGGCAGTAGGCGAATCGCGCGGCATGTCTCATGAAGCGTCAAGCCGCACCAGCCTGCAGATTCCTGAGAGCCAGCAGGCGCTTCTGAGGGCGCTCAAGAAAACCGGCAAGCCACTGGTGCTGGTGCTGATGAACGGCCGTCCGCTGGACCTGCACTGGGCGAAGGCCAACGCCGACGCTGTTGTTGAAACCTGGTTCAGCGGTACCGAAGGCGGGCATGCCATCGCTGACGTGCTGTTTGGCGACCAGAACCCGGCTGGCAAGCTGCCGATCTCCTTCCCACGTTCGGTCGGGCAGATCCCTACTTACTACAACCATCTGCGCGTCGGTCGGCCCTATGTCGAGGGCAAGCCGGGCAACTACACCTCGCAGTATTTCGAAGAACCCAATGGGCCGCTGTACCCCTTCGGTTATGGCCTGAGCTACACCGACTTCGAACTGTCCGAGGTGCGCTTGTCCAGTCCGACCATGAAACGCGGCGACGGCCTGGAAACCAGCGTGACGCTGAAGAACACCGGGTCGCGTGAGGGTGCGACAGTCGTGCAGCTGTACCTTCGCGACGAGGTGGCGTCGGTGATTCGTCCGGTCAAGGAGCTCAAAGGGTTTCGCAAGGTGTTCCTCAAAGCCGGCGAGACGCAGGAAGTCCGCTTCAAACTCACTGAAGAAGACCTGAAATTCGTCAACGCGCAGCTCGATCGGGTAGCCGAGCCCGGCGTGTTCGAGGTGCAGATCGGGCTGGATTCAGTTGCAGTCAAACGGGGGCAATTCACCCTTCTGTAAGGCGTTCAGTCGAGCGCCGGCCGCCTGGCCTTCAGCCCGCTCTGGCTGGGGGCTGAGCGGCATTGAGCAATCTGAAAAAAAGACCTCTCGGAGCAGCTATCCGGCGCCCATGCGGCGTGGGATGATTTGCCGCTTTGCTTGGCTTTCCAGTGAATCATTTGCCACTGAGGAAGACCAACGACAGCAAACCGGGCCGCTACGCGGTCAGCGGTAATCGCGATTGCTCAGGAGGCAATGTGTCACGTACCTATCATTTCAAAACAGGCGCTCGCAAAAGTCGGGCACTGGGAATGACGTTGAGTCTGTGTGTGGGACTGTTTGCCAGCAGTAGCTGGGCGTTCAGCCTAGATGATGTGGCGGCCAAGGCGGAAAAGCTGGCGGCCGAAGACTATACGGCGCCGCAGAGCAATCTGCCGCCGGTGTTTCGCAACATGGCTTTTGCCGATTATCAGCAATTGCGTTTCCGTGGCGACAAAGCGCTATGGCACGACGCGCCGACGCCCTTCGAGGTGCAGTTCTATCACCAGGGCATGCACTTCAACGTGCCGGTGAGGATCAATGAGATCACCGCAAAAGGCGTCGA
Organism: Stutzerimonas tianxiuensis; assembly: GCF_053470365.1. NCBI lineage: Bacteria > Pseudomonadati > Pseudomonadota > Gammaproteobacteria > Pseudomonadales > Pseudomonadaceae > Stutzerimonas > Stutzerimonas tianxiuensis. The sequence goes on from NZ_JBPVWS010000002.1 coordinate 25,889, forward strand.
AAAGGTCCGCTATAACCCTGACATGTTTGAATTCGGCAAGGTCGAGATTGAACCTGCTGCGCTGGAAAACCTGGGTTTTGCCGGCTTCAAGGTGCTCTATCCGCTGAACAAGGCGGATAAGGCCGACGAGCTGATGACGCTGCTCGGTGCCAGCTATTTCCGGGTGATCGGTAAGGATCAGGTATATGGCCTGTCTGCGCGTGGTCTGGCTATCGATACTGCGTTGCCGAGCGGAGAAGAGTTCCCGCGCTTCCGTGAGTTCTGGATCGAACGCCCCGAAGCGGATCGCCGCAATCTGGTGATCTATGCGCTGCTCGATTCGCCGCGCGCCACCGGTGCCTATCGGATGGTGGTTACGCCGGGCAAGGACAGTACGGTCGATGTCAAAGCGCGCGTCTTTCTGCGCGAGCCAGTGGAAAAACTCGGCATCGGTGCGCTGACCAGCATGTACCTGTTTGGCGCCAATCAGCCCAGTGACGTGCTCAACTATCGGCCGCAGCTGCATGATTCCGAAGGGCTGGCGATTCACACCGGCGCTGACGAGTGGATCTGGCGGCCGCTGAACAATCCCAAGCGGCTGGCGATCAGCAGTTACGCGGTCGAGAACCCGCGCGGTTTCGGTCTGCTCCAGCGCACCCGCGATTTCAACCGCTACGAGGATCTGGACGACCGCTACGAGCTGCGCCCTAGCGGCTGGGTCGAGCCCAAGGGCGATTGGGGCAAGGGTCGCGTGGAATTGATCGAGATTCCGACGCCTGACGAAACCAATGACAACATCGTCGCGTTCTGGGTGCCGGAGCAGCAACCCGAGCCCGGCGAGCCGCTGGACTTCGAGTACCGTCTGCACTTCACCCTGGATGAACCGGCGCTGCATGATCAGCAGCTCGCCTGGGTCAGCCAGACGCGCCTGTCTGCAGGCGACGTCAAACAGTCCAATCTGATTCGTCAGCCTGACGGCAGCACCGCGCTGATCGTCGATTTCGTGGGCCCCAATCTGGCCGAACTGCCGGCGGATGCGCCGGTCACCACGCGGGTCAGCATCGGCGAGAACGCCGAATTGGTGGAAAACAACCTGCGGCACAACCCGGTGACTGATGGCTGGCGCCTGACCTTGCGTCTGAAGGTGCGCGATCCCAAACGTCCGGTGGAACTGCGCGCAGCCCTGGTGGAAGGCGAGAAGACGCTTTCCGAAACCTGGAGCTACCAGATTCCGACCAATGAATAGTCCCGTGGACCCGGCGATTACCGGGCGCTACATCAGCCAGCTGCCGCTTGATGACCCGCAGCGCCAAGCCCTGATCCAGAACCTGGAGCAGGGTGACGGTGGGCTGGCGGATATTCACCGGGCGTTGGGTCGGGCGGTGCCGACTCCCGATAGCACCGAGCCGGGCGGAGGTGCTCTGCTGGGCTCGGTTGCTGCTCGGCTGAAACTCGGCTGGGGCGAAACCCTGGAGCGTGCCAAAGCCCTCACGCTTGACCATCAGGGCCGCACCTGCATCGAGTCGACACCACCCATCGTGCGCACACGCATGGTGCCGGAACCCTGGCATACCAACGTGTTGCGGCTCAGCTGGTGGCGCTTGCTACACAAGAAGAACCGCACGGTGGAGCTGCCGCCTGCTCAGTCCGTTGATCGTTCTGGCTGGCGCAAGGTGGCAGGCGTCCGGCGCGCCACATTGCTGGTGCTGATGCTGGTGCAGACCGTCATCGCGACTTGGCACATGAAATCGGTGCTGCCGTATCAGGGCTGGGCGCTGATCGATCTGCAGGAGGTGTTTCAGCAGCCGCTGCAGGAATCCGCACGGCAGATCCTTCCGTATGTGGTGCAGACGAGCATTTTGCTGCTGTTCGCGCTGTTGTTCTGCTGGGTGTCGGTGGGCTTCTGGACGGCGCTGATGGGCTTCTTTCAGCTACTCAAGGGGCACGACCAATACAACATTTCGGCAACGACCCTGGGCGATGAGCCGATCCCGCGCGAGGCACGCACGGCGCTGGTGATGCCCATTGCCAACGAAGACGTGCCGCGGGTGTTCGCCGGACTGCGCGCGACGTTCGAGTCGCTCAAGGCGACGGGACAGCTGGAGCACTTCGATATTTTCGTGCTCAGTGACAGTAACGATCCCGACACCTGCGTCGCCGAGCAGAAGGCCTGGCTGGAGGTCTGTCGGAGCGTCGATGGCTTCGGCCATATCTTCTACCGGCGGCGGCGTCGCCGTGTGAAGCGCAAGAGCGGCAACATCGACGACTTCTGCCGGCGCTGGGGCAGCAGCTACCGTTACATGGTGGTGCTCGACGCCGACAGCGTCATGAGTGGCGACTGCCTGACCAGTCTGGTGCGGCTGATGGAAGCCAACCCCGGCGCAGGCATTATCCAGACGGCGCCGAAGGCGTCCGGTATGGATACGCTGTATGCGCGCATGCAGCAGTTCGCCACGCGGGTCTATGGCCCGCTGTTCACGGCCGGGCTCAATTTCTGGCAATTGGGCGAGTCCCACTACTGGGGTCACAACGCGATCATCCGGGTCAAACCCTTCATCGAGCACTGCGCCCTGGCGCCGTTGCCTGGCAAGGGCGCGTTCGCGGGCGACATCCTGTCCCATGACTTCGTCGAAGCGGCGCTGATGCGTCGTGCGGGGTGGGGGGTATGGATTGCCTATGACCTGCCGGGCAGCTACGAGGAGTTGCCACCGAACCTCCTCGATGAGCTCAAGCGCGACCGTCGCTGGTGCCACGGCAACCTGATGAATTTCCGGCTGTTCCTGGTCAAGGGCATGCACACGGTGCACCGCTTCGTGTTCCTGACAGGGGTGATGTCCTACCTGTCGGCGCCGCTGTGGTTCGTTTTTCTGGCGCTGTCGACCGGGCTGCTGGCGATTCACACGCTGATGGTGCCGGAGTACTTCCTGCAGCCGAATCAGCTGTATCCGCTGTGGCCGCAATGGCACCCGCAGGAGGCTATCGCGCTGTTCTCGGCGACGCTGACGCTGTTGTTCCTGCCGAAGCTGCTCAGCGTGTTGCTGATCTGCATTCAGGGCGCTCACGAGTACGGCGGGCGTGCTCGCCTGTTGCTGTCGATGCTGCTGGAAAGCCTGTTTTCCATGCTGGCCGCGCCGGTGCGCATGTTGTTCCACACGGTGTTCGTCAGCGCCGCGTTCCTCGGCTGGTCGGTGCAGTGGAACTCACCGCAGCGCGCCGATAATGCGACACCCTGGAGCGAAGCCTTGCGCCGGCACGGTCCGCAGATGCTGCTGGGCGTACTCTGGATGGCGCTGGTGGGCTGGCTAGACCCAGCCTTCCTCTGGTGGTTGGCGCCGATTGTGGTTTCGCTGATCCTTTCGGCGCCTGTGTCGGTGATCACCAGCCGCACGGGCCTGGGGCAGGCCGCGTTTCGCCGCAAATTGTTCCTCATCCCCGAGGAATTCCAGCCGCCGCAGGAACTGGCATCGACCGACCGCTACACGCGGGAGAACCAGGCCAACGCACTGGCGAACGGCTTTATCGCGGGCACTGTCGATCCGATCTACAACGCGTTGGTATGCGGGATGGCGCGGGCGCGGCATGCCAAGGTGGTTGCGGGTGCCGAGTCGCTGCGTGAACAACGTATGCAGCAGATCCTCGATGCGGGGCCAAACGGGGCTGCCGAAGCGGCTCGCTGGCGCTTGCTGAACGATCCGGACGGCATGGCGCAGTTGCATTCGCGGGTCTGGCAAGATCAGCGCTATCAGGCGTGGCGCGATGCCTATCGTCCGTCTGACTTCGGTGACGCATCTAGCAGCGAAACAGTCGCAGCATCCCAGGGCTAAACCGATGAGACTCCGCGGCGTCTGAGCCAGACGCCGCGGAGCAGTGGATCAATGAACGTGATCGCTGCCGTCGGCATGACGGTGGATGTCAGGCTTGGGCTCCGCTGCCTGATGGTGGTTTCCAGACGAGTGCATGTCGCTATGGTGATCGTCTTTAGCCACGGGCGCAGCGCTGGGCATGTGGGTTTCCCCACCGCCGTGATGATGACCACCGCTCGTGGCCACCAGCGCTTTGTATTCCATGGCTGTCAGCTCGGGCAGTTGCTCGAGCAAGGCGACCAGCTCCCAGATGTAGCGGTCTTCCATGCTCCGGCCCCATGCAGGCATACCGGAGGCTTGAATCCCGTGTTTGATCGTCCAGAAATCCTCGGCCGGGTCGCGCTTGCGGTTTGCGTCAGTCAGATTCGGCGGCGCCGGGCTGAGATTTTCGCTCAGCTCGGTCGGTCCGGCACCCGGTGCGAGATGGCAAACGACGCACATGGCTTCGTAGTTGCCAGCGCCTGAGCGGATCAGTTCGGCATCGCCCAGTTCCGGCACCTCGATAGCTTCGGCACGGACCGCCACGGAGCGCTGTCGGGCGGTCTCCAACAACGCCTGGATCGGCCCGCTATGCGGCACGTCGGCTCCGACGTTGACGACTCCGAAGTACACCACGGCCGCAGCGGCCAGCACCAATGCCACTGCAGCCAGTAGCAGTGTCGTCAGGGTTTTGAGCATCATCCATTACCTCAGAACCAGAATCGGATACCCGCCACCAGGCGAGCCTCGCTTGTATCTTCCCCCTCAGCCCGCTGCAGCTCGGCGCTGTTGCCGTAAGCCCGGCTCCAGCTGACGCCCACGTAAGGCGCGAACTGTCGGCTGATCTCATAGCGCAACCGAAGCCCGACGCTCGCGTCGCTGAGCCCGGAGCCGATGCCACGGGATTCGTCCGTGCGTCCATACAGATTAAGCTCGGCGGTGGGCTGAAGCACCCAACGCTGCGTCAGCAGCAGGTCGTACTCGGCTTCCAACCGGAGCGCGGACTGACCGCCCTCGCCAAGGAACGCTGTGGCCTCGGTTTCCAGCCCATACAGTGGCATTCCCTGCACGCCGAATGCCGCCCAGGTTTGCGGCGAGCCGGGTTCGAAGTCTTGGCGGACACCCGCGACGGTTTCCCACCAGGGACCTATTGCGTGGCTCCAGAGCAGCTGCAGTTCGGCTTCTTCGGTATGCCCATTGGTTCGCTCGCCTTCCGAGCGAAAGGCCAGCCGGTCGATATCGCCGCCAGCCCAACCACTCAGATCCCAGGCCAGCGTGCTTCCGGCATCGGCGTCCTGCCATTCCAGCTCGTCGGCGACGAACATGAAATGGCTGCTGCCCTGATGCATGCCGTGTTCGGGCAGGTCGGGAAAGGCCGCCTCGATGTCGGCGGGACTAAGCGTCGGGACAGGCGGGCGATCTGCCTCGCCTGGCGGGATCCCCGTTGGGGGTGGATGCGGCATGGCGTGACCTGAATGGTCCATCGTCCCATGATCCATAGCTTCATGATCCATCGCGCCATGATCCATCATGCCGCGGTCCGATTGCGTGTGGTTCGGCTGCGAATGGTTATGAGAGTGACTTTCAGCGGGAACAGGGGCGGCCGGTGAGTGGCCGGCATGGCTGGAGTGGTCCATCGCTTCCTGCGCCTGGCTGGTGGCGGCAGCCAGGCAGAGCGCGCTTAGCAGCGCGAGCTTAATGGTCATGCTTCGGGCTCTTATCGTCATGCCCCTGGGGTTGATGAGGCGCTGAGCCCATGTTGCCGTGGTCCATCTGCCCGGACCCCATGTGCTGCTCATGCATCTGCATCATCTGGTCGTGATCCATGCTGCCGTGGCCCATCCCGTCATGGTCCATCATGCCGCCTTGCGGCTTATGCGGGTGACCAGCCTCTGGGGCGGTGTGCTGCGGCGGTGTTTCAGCCGAATGGTGACCGTCGTGCTCGGTCTGTGCCTGCAGAGCGGTCAGCGGCAGGGCGGCGAGTAGGCCGAACACCAACAGTGAGTTGCGCTTGAAAATGCTCATGAGGTTCTCCTTTATTCTTCGACCCGGACTTCGCGGAACATCCCGAGGTCCATGTGCATCAGCATGTGGCAGTGGTAAGCCCAGCGCCCGAGTGCATCAGCCGTGACGCGATAACTCCGTTTGGAGCCGGGAGGCATGTCGATGGTGTGCTTGCGTACCTGGAACCGGCCGTGTTCGTCCTCCAGGTCGCTCCACAACCCGTGCAGGTGAATGGGGTGGTGCATCATGGTGTCGTTGACCAGCACGAAGCGCACCCGCTCGCCGTACTTGAGCCGGATCGGCTCGGATTTCGCGTAGGGGATCCCGTCGAATGACCAGGCGAAGCGCTCCATATGACCGGTCAGGTGCAGCTCGATGGTGCGCGACGGCTCACGGCCGTCCGGGTCGGGGAAGGTGCTGCGCAAGTCAGCGTAGGTCAGCACGCGGCGGCCGTTATCGCGCAGACCGATACCCGGATCATCCAGCTTTGGCACTGGCATCATGGTCTGCATGTCGACCAGCGGATTGTCCTTCTCACTGGTCGGGTGGGTCTGCATCTGGCTGCTGGCACCGTCACCGTGGCCCATTGCCGAATGGTCCATGCCGCCCATGCTGCTGTGGTCCATTTGGCCATGGTTCATCTGGCCGTGCTGTGGAGCTTCGTACTGCATCGCCGGCTGATCGTTGCCCGCCGCATGTGCGCCGTGATCGCCATGCCCCATGTCCTCCATGCTCAGCTCAGGACGGGCGTCGGGTTCTGGTACCGGCGCGCTCAGCCCCTGACGAACGGCCAGGGTGCCACGGGCGAAGCCGCTGCGGTCCATTGATTGGGCGAACAGGGTATAGGCGTCCTGACCGCCATCCGGCGTGACGATCACGTCGACCGTTTCGGCGACCGCCAGGCGCAGTTCATCGACCTCGACCGGCTCGACGTTCTGCCCGTCCACGGCCACCACGGTGAGCTTCAGGCCCGGAATGCGGAAGTCGAAATAGGTCATGGCCGAGCCGTTGATCAGGCGCAGACGCACCCGCTCGCCCGGCTCGAAAACACCGGTCCAGTTGCCGTCCGGTGCCTGGCCATTGAGCAGGTAGGTGTAGGTTTCGCCGCTGATGTCGGCGAGATCTGTGGGCGTCATCTTCATCTTTGCCCAGGCCCAGCGATTGCCAACGGTCTCGCGCCAGCCCTGGTCGGCGACATCATTGATGAAGTCGCCGAGGGTCCGCCGCCCGCGGTTGTAGTAATCGGATTGCTTCTTCAGCTTGTCGAGTACGCGGGCCGGGCCTTCATCGGTCCAGTCGGTGAGCATCACCACGTAGTCACGCTCGTACTCGAAGGGTTCGGGCTCGAGCGGATCGATGACCAGCGGCCCGTAAACACCCAGCTGTTCCTGAAACGCCGAGTGGCTGTGATACCAGTAGGTGCCGCTCTGTTTGACGCGGAAGCGGTACTCGTACATTCCATCCGGAGCGATGCCAGCAAAACTGAAGCCGGGTACGCCGTCCATGTTGGCTGGCAGCAGGATGCCGTGCCAGTGGATCGACGTATCCTGCGGCAGGCGATTGTGCACTCGCAGCGTCACGGTGTCGCCTTCACGCCAGCGCAGCAGAGGACCGGGAATACTCCCGTTGATGGCCATCGCGGTGCGCTCGCGACCGCTGAAGTTGACCCCCAGCGAGTCGATAGTCAGGTCGAACTGCGTTCCGGCCAATACACCCTGGTCAGCGGTCTGGTGAGGACGCGCAACGGCCCACACAGGCTGACGCCAGACGCCCATCCCGGCGACGATCCCTCCGGCGGCCAGACTTTTAACGAAGGTACGGCGCGATGATGTACGGCGCATGGAGATCCTGTTTTCTCAGCTCAAATTGCAAAATGCGTCTGCCAGCGCTGAGGCAGGCAGACGCAGAGGTTTCGGCCAGATTCACTCTGCCGGGTAGTTGGCCAACACCAGATCGGTGCCCTCGGCAGTCAGCCCGATGACCTGATAGGCCTGTGCTGGCTGGCCATAATCCATCCCGGGCGAGCCGGCAGGCATACCGGGCGCAGCCACGCCAAGCAGGTTGCGGCGTTGTTGCAGTTCGCGGATCTGCGCAACCGGCACGTGACCTTCCACGAATTTGCCGTCGATCACGCCGGTATGGCACGAGCCCAGCCGCGGTGCCACGCCCAGACGCTCCTTGACAGCCGACATGTTGCTTTCAACATGGTCGCGAACCTCGAAACCATTGGCCTGCAGGTACTTGACCCAGTCCTTGCAGCAACCGCAGTTGGCGTCCCGGTGCACGTCGATTACATCAGCGGCATGGACGCTGCCGGCCATAAACAAGGCGGCAATGAATGCGAACTCTGGTTTTATGAAACGCATGACAGCACTCCTTGATGGAAAATCAACGGCAACCGCAGCCGCTGCCACAGCCTGTTGTCGGTGCTGCGGCGGATGTGGTCTGGCTCGTGAGCTGAGCGGGGTAGCCGGCCCCGTTCAGGGCGGCTATTAATGCTGTGTTTTCGGCATCCCCATCGATGCGAACCCGTCCGCTTTGCAAATCAACCTCGACAGCCTCGACGCCGGCGATGGTGCTCAACGCCTGAGTGACGTGTCGAACGCAGGCGCCGCACGTCATGCCTTGAACCTGAAGCTGGGTGGAGTTCATGAGAAGCCCTCTATAGATGCCGGCCAGTCCGGCGAGGCTTGATCATCAACCTTGTCCTAATGGCAAGGTCAAGGTGTTGCCTCTGACGCTTCGTCTGGCTGTCAACATAGCCTGAATCGGCTTTCTGCAAGCTGAGCGGAACATTACTTTTTTGTCAGCTTATAGTCCGTTGGAGGTGTTACCGGCAGACTTGGATGATGGATAGAGAGGACGAGCCGAATGAAGCTTCTGGTCGCTGAAGACGAACCGAAAACCGGAACCTACCTGCAGCAGGGCCTGAGCGAGGCAGGATTCTCTGTCGACCGCGTCACCAGCGGCACTGACGCCTTGCAGCACGTGCTGAGCACGCCCTACGACCTGCTGATCCTAGATGTGATGATGCCGGGTCTGGACGGCTGGGAGGTGCTGCGCATGGTTCGTGCAGCGGGGCAAGAGGTGCCGGTGTTGTTCCTTACCGCACGTGATCGCGTGGAAGACCGGGTGAAGGGCCTGGAGTTGGGCGCGGATGACTACCTGATCAAGCCGTTCGCCTTTTCCGAACTGCTGGCGCGGGTGCGCACCTTGTTGCGCAGGGGCAGTGCCGCTGCCTTGCAGACTCAGCTGAGCATTGCTGATTTGGAGGTGGATCTGCTCAAGCGCCGCGCAGTCCGTGCCGGCCAGCGCATCGACCTGACTGCCAAGGAGTTCGCCCTGCTGGAGCTGCTGCTGCGCCGCCGCGGCGAAGTACTGCCCAAGTCGCTGATCGCCTCGCAGGTCTGGGACATGAATTTCGACAGCGACACCAATGTCATCGAGGTGGCGATTCGCAGGCTTCGCGCGAAGATCGACGATGGCTTCGAACCCAAACTCATCCATACCGCGCGTGGCATGGGCTACATGATCGACGAGCCGGACCCAGCATGATGAAGCAGTTGTCGCTAACCGCCAGGCTGAGCCTGATGTTCATGCTCGCGGTCACAGGCGTGCTCGGCGCGGCGGGCTTCTTTTTCTTCCAGTTGAGTCAGCACCACTTCGACGAGCTGGATCGGCATACGCTGGAAGACAAGCTCCAGGCCAGCCGACAGCTGCTGCGGGGCCTCGATGATCTAGCCGGGTTCGACGCGCTGCGGCCGCAACTGCAGGCATTGCTAGGCGGGCATAGCGACCTGGCGGTGCGGATAGTCGATGCCGAGGGTCAGGTGCTGTTTGCCGCCAGCGGCGCCGCCTACGCGGTCGAAACACATGCGCATGGTTCGGTCAGCGCAGACATGCCGCGGGTGTGGCGTCGCAGGGCTGCCGTCATCGAGGTGGCGGGTCGTCCGCTGAGCATCGAGTTGGCGCTCGATATCACCACGCACAAAGTCTTCTTGAACACGCTGGCGGGATGGCTCTGGGGCGCGCTGGTGCTCTGTGCGCTGCTCAGCGGCGGGCTCGGCTGGCTATTGGCACGTAGTGGGCTGCGGCCGTTGCGCGAGGTGACGTTGGTGGCGGCATCGGTGTCGGCCAAGTCGCTGACCGAGCGCATTCCGTCCGAGTCGACGCCGGCGGAGTTACAGCAGCTGGTGCTGGCGTTCAATGCGATGCTGGCGCGGCTGGAGGACGCCTTTGTGCGGCTGTCGAACTTCTCGGCCGACATCGCCCACGAGCTGCGCACGCCACTGTCCAATCTGATGACACACACCGAGGTGGTTCTGACCCGTGCGCGCAGCCGCGAGGACTACCAGGAAAACCTGTATTGCAATCTGGACGAGCTGCGCCGCATGGCGCGGATGATTGACGACATGCTGTTCCTGGCAAAAGCCGATAACGGGCTGGTGGTTCCCGAGCGGCAGTCGATCGAGCTGCATGTCCTGTGCGAGACGTTGCTGGACTTCTACCAGCTGACCGCCGACGAGCGCGGTATTCGTTTCGTGCTGTCGGGCGATGCGCGCATTCACGGGGATCCCGCCATGCTGCGTCGCGCGCTGTCGAACCTGCTGTCCAATGCGCTGCGCTATACGCCCGACGGCGGCACGATCCAGCTGGCCATCGAGGCGGGCGAGCAGGGGGTGTCGCTGAGCATCGGCAACCCGGGCGTGGGCATTCCTGAACAACACTTGCCGCGACTGTTCGACCGCTTCTATCGCGTCGACCCCGCGCGACGGGAAGGCAGCCCGAGCAATGCCGGACTGGGCTTGGCGATCACCCGGTCGATCATCGAGGCGCACCATGGCGAGATCCACTGCAACAGCCGCGACGGCTGGACGTCGTTCGATATCCTGTTCCGCTCAGCTGACTGACAACCGCCGGAAGGCGTTGGCTTGAGACAGGCTGACGGAGCATGATTGCTGCGACGCCCATGGCGACCGACACCCAGCACTGGCCAATCCGGGCTGCACGTGTTTGCATCGGGTGACCGCTTGACGTGCAATCCTGCTGGCTATCCTGCTCGGCAAATCAAACGCGGCGGATGGAGGTGGTATGAACATCGAACGATGCGAAGACCTGATCGATTGGACCAGCCAGGCCCATGCCCGGCTTTCCGAATGCATGACAGAGGCCGCCGATGAGCGCAGCGACTCATTGGCCACGATGCTGATGACGTATCTCGCGCAGCACGAGCAAGAGCTGACGCGCACTATTGAGCGGATCAAGGAGCATGCGGACCCGCGCGCGCTGCAAGCCCGACTGCACGAGGCGGTCGAGGGCGAGATACTTGCGCTGGATTTCGACAGCGATGCCTATGCACAGATGAGTGTCGACGACATTTCACGCGAGGTCTTCGCCCTTCACAACCGTATCATCGACCTGTACCGCTCGCTGGAAAAGCGTCCATCGCTGGACAAGGCACGTGAGCTGCTCGGCGAAATGCTGCAGCTTGAAGAGCACGAGACCATGCGCCTGGCGCAGCAGGTCAACCGCATGCACGAGCTGTAGCTGACCGACGCAGAAGGATGACGTCAGACCACGTAGCGCAGAATGGCCACAAAATGCAGCAGGCTGCCGGCGATGACGAACAGGTGCCAGATGCCATGCCAGTGGCGGAAGCGCTGATCGTAGGCAAAGAAGATGATGCCAACCGTATAGAACACGCCGCCGGCAACCAGCCAGCCGAAGCCGGTGGTGCCCAGGGCGGCGAGCAGTGGCTTGACCGCCACCAGCACAATCCAGCCCATGATGGCGTAGATGACGATCGACAGCACCCGCGCTTCCGACCTTGGCTTGATCTCCTGCAGCATGCCGATGATTGCCAGTGACCAGACAATCCCGAACAGCCACCAGCCCCAGCTGCCACGTAGAGTGACCAGGCAGAACGGTGTGTAGCTTCCGGCAATCAGCAGATAGATCGACAGGTGATCGAGCTTTTGCATCACCGCTTTGGCGCGGCCACGGACGCTGTGATAGAGCGTCGAGGTGCTGTACAGCAGCACCAGGGTGAACCCGTAGATGGCGACGCTGACGATCTTCATCAGATCGCCGTCCATGGCCGCAAGGATCAGCAGCCAGACTGTCCCGATCAGCGCCAGCACACCGCCTGTCAGGTGCGTCCAGGCGTTGAACTTCTCTCCGTGATACATCGTTGTGCAGCCTTGAAGGTGTTCGATCAGTTACCCATCAACAGGCCGAAAACCTTTTTTGCCACGCTGGTGGCTGCCTGCGCCGGATTCTGACGAATGCTGGCTTCCTGTTCGGCGATAACAGTGAACAAGCCATCGAGCGCTTGCTCAGCCACGTAACCCTCGACCGTGCCGTATCGGGGATCGACCGCACCCAGGCCGGAGACTTTGCCAGCCAGCGCGTTGTACTGTTGGGCAACGCCGACCTGGTCGGTGGCCTGCTTGATGATCGGCAGGAACCGGGCGCGGATTTCGTCACGGCTGGTCTTGTTCAGATACTGAGTCGCCGAGTCATTGCCGCCGGACAGGATCGCCTTGGCGTCGGCGACGGTCATCTTCTTCACCGCCTCCAGCAGCAACGCCTGCGCTTGCGGTACAGCGGCTTCGGCGGCCTTGTTCATGCCGGTTTCCAGCTCTTCGACCTGAGCGCCCATGCCCATCATCTTCAACATGCGCGAGGCCTTGCCGATGTTGCCCGGCAGTTCGATGCGCACATCCGGATCATTACTGAAGCCCCCGGGACGGCCCAGCTGCTGCACGGCAACTTTCGTCCCCTGGCTCAGCGCGTCCTTCAGCGCCTTGTTGGCGTCGCCCTGGCTCAGGTCGGACAGCGAAAGCGCCCAAGCGCTGGCGGAGAGCATCAAACCGGTGAGCAAAGCAGTGGTGCGCAGCATGGATAAATCCTCTGAGTGATGCAGCGAGCTTAATAGGCCAGGCGCGGCGTGCCAAACGGTAGCAGCAGCTTGTTTCAACCGTTTCATTGACCCCTGTCCGAGGCGTTACTGGCCGACCGGCGGCATTCAGCCAGGTTTGCCGCTCGGTCTAGTGCAGGCGCGGTGTCGCTATAACAATCGCGTTGGTGCAACTTCTAGACGCTTCACGGCTACAAAAGATCATCAAGAGCGGATTTATCAATCTGCCAGAGCGAACATCCGCTACGCGCTGACCAGCGACACGATTGCGGCTGAACCTTCGCCGCGGACCCGTTCGAACACCAACCCGTGCAGAGGAATGAAACCATGCTCAAATCACTCAAGTCGCTGTTCGACCGCAGTGAGGACGATCAGCCTACGACACACAGCGTTGAAGTGGCCGCAGCAGCGCTGCTGATCGAAGTCGGCCGTGCGGATTACGAAAGCGATGCAGAAGAACAAAAAGCCATTATCGAAGCCATCCGCCTCGGCTCGGGGGTGGAGGACGGCGAGCTTGCATCGCTGATCGCCTCCGCGCAGGAAACCGCCGAGCGGTCGACTTCACTGTATGAATTCACCACGCTGATCAACGCGCAATATTCGATGGATGAAAAATTCGTTTTGATCAAGGCGCTATGGCGCGTCGCCGCTGCCGATGGCGACATTCACCGATACGAAGACCACCTGATCCGTCGTATCGCCGACCTGCTGTACGTGGCACATACGGACTTCATCCGCGCCAAGCTGGAGGTCCTCGGCAGCTGACTGGCGGCCACGCGGGTCAGAACTCGAAAGCGCCTGGGTCGCACTGCCGATCGTCACGCGGGTTGCCGCGCTGGTCGGTGTCCGGGCAAAGTACACCGCCCATGTCGATGGGATCGAAATAGGGGCTGTCTTCGAACGGCTCACGCAGCGCGACGGTGCGGGTCGGACCTCCGCTGTCCTGCAGTGATCCGAGAACCATGCGTACTCCGGCTTCATCCGCGGTAGTGGGCGTGAAGCCGCAGCCACTCAGGAAGTCGAAAAGTCCTCCTCCGGAGCCACCGATGGCATTGAAGCTGCCACTGGTCAGCGCGCCACTGCAGAACGGCATGTCGCCGAATGTGCGGACTTCGACCAGGCTGTTGGCCAGGCGGAACTCGCCAGTCCCCGACTGACTGAACAGCTGCGAGTGATTGCTGAAGGTCGCGTTGCGGACCGAGACTTTCCCGTCGATGTTGCCGATTTCTGCGGCTCGGACACCACCGGTGGTACTGCGATTGTCGACAAAGGTACTGTTCAAAATGTCGACGGTGCCCTGATAGTTCAGTAGCCCACCCCAAAAGCGAGCGTCATTGGCGGTTATCAGGCTGTTGCGCAGATACAGCTGCGCCGCCGCGCCCATATTGGATATGCCACCGCCATGGCCGGACTGGTACCCGGTCGAATTCTGTTCGATGGTCGAGCGCGCAACCAGTGCCTGCCCCTCGTTGAACAACCCCGCGCCACGGTTGCACAGGCGTCGACTGGGAAAGGCCGCGCAGGAGGTTTCCAGTTCATGGTCGATGGTGTTGCCACGTAACAGCATCCGGTCCATGCGCAGGTTGCCGCGATTCCAGATTGCGCCGCCGCCGCTGCCCATGGGCCTGCCGTTTTCCAGCCGCAGATAGCTGAGCGTCACCGCGCTCGGCGCGGAGGCATAGATATCGAAAATCCGGTCGATGGCCCCGCCGTCGATGATGACTTGCAGGTCATCATTTTTCGCGGCTCGCCCGAGGCCTGACAGCGTCAGTCCATCCGTGATGTCCAGATCGCCAACCGCATCGTTTGGCACGTCTGCAGTCTCTGTGCCGGTCAATGAGAGCACGTAATGACCTGACGGAACCTCTATCAAATCGTGGCCCTGGTGCGCGTTGCTCTCCATAACCGCTGCTCTCAGCGTGCAGCGATTGGAAATGGATTGGCAGTTGCCGTCGCCCGGCTCGGTATCCACCTCATCGGCCGTACTGTTCACACGCAGGGTCAGGCCAATGGAGGCGGCGCAATCGCCGGGCAGCGGGTCGCCAGTGACGTTCATGACGTAACCGGAAGCTTCCGGAAAGCGTTTCTCATGGACGGTGCTCGAATAGCCGGAGCCGAACCAGTTGCGGCGTTGATAACCGACATTGAAGTGATAGGGAATGTTGGTTTCGCAGGTGTCGGCGAAATAACCGACCGCGTATTGATCACTCGGCAACGGCATCATGGCCCAGGGCGTGCCATGGATCACCGCGTTGACCTGTGCGATGCGGTTGCCACGCCCATCCACTTGCGCTCGCAACGGGTAGAGCGGCACCGGCGAGCGGGCAACGGAGGAGGGCGTTAGGTTGGTCAGACTGGGCGTTGCGCAACCGCCCATCCCCAAGACGAGCGACAAGGCGATCACACGGCTGTGCGTCATACGGTCCCCTCTCGGCAGGCCGCCGAAGTGTTCGGTGGATGACCTGCTGAGTATGGGTGGCGCATACCGCATCAATCGAACTTTTCGGCATTAAGCCTGGGCGTCCTTAGCGTGGTTGCCACTGAGGACCTGGCTGCCAGCGCCCATGCTTGAGCATCCAGCGGCGTCAGTCCGAGAGCTGTTCCTCGTCGTGCCGCTCCAACGCGACCTGGCGAATCGAGAGACGGATTTCGGCAGGCAGCACGCGCTTGGCGACACCCTCAGCCAGTTCGCCAAGCTTGGCGTGGTAGCCAAGCTTGCCGGCGGCGTCCTGCTGCAGCACGTTCTGATCCAGCAGGCTCTTGATGAAGTGGCGGAACAGACTTTTGTCGAAAAACTCCGGCGCGTTCAGGCCATGCAGGATCGAAAGACGCTGGGCCATGATCGTGCAGAGGTTTTCCAGCTCTTCGGCATCGAGGGTGTTCTGACCACTGTTGAGCAATAGCGCAATGGCCATGTAGAAGCGTTGCAGCGTCTGCATGATCGCCCGCGCCAGCAAGGTCAGCAGGACGAACTGACGAGAGCTGGGTGCCGGCCTCACGTAGGTCTCACCGTCGCGCTTGAGCAGCCCCTGTTCGACGAAGGCATCCAGCCATTGATCGATCACTGCGCCCAGTTGCTCGGGTTCCCAGCGGATGAACAGCTCGGCGCGCAGATAGGGGTAAAGCGCCTCGGTGAACCGCAGGATCTGTTCGCGGCTGATCCGTGAGCTGCTCTGGAAGAAGCTCGCCAGCAATGCTGGGAGGGCGAAGATATGCATCACGTTGTTGCGGTAGTAGGTCATCAGAACGGCGTTTTGCTCGTCCAGATAGAGGATGTTGCCCAGCGCGTCTTTCTGCTCAGCCAAGAGGCCGAGTGCCTTCACATAGCTGATCAGCGATTCGCCGTCACCGTCCGGCAGGGTGGTGTGAGGCGAGTAGGGCACGGCCCGCAGCAGGTTCTGATAGAGGTCGAGGATGCGCGCCAGTGAACGCCGATCCAGCGCCTGACGGCTGGTGGAGAGCATCGCCAGCGCGACCAGGTTGACCGGATTGACCGCGGCGGCTTCGTTGAGCCGTTGAGCGATGCGTTCGGACAGCTTGTTGGTGGTCTCGTTGAGCCAGTCGGGACGGAAGTCCGGCGCCAGTTCCTGCTTGCGCCAGCCCGGTTGTTGCTGGTCGAGAAACTCGTTGAGCTTCAGCGGCTCGCCAAAATTCACCCAGACCTGCCCGAAGCGCTGCTTCAGTGCGCCGATGACCTTGAAGATGTCGAAGATCGATTCCTTCTTCTTCGCTGCACCGCGCAGCTCCCCCAGATAGGTGCGGCCTTCGAGCACTCGCTCGTAGCCGATGTACACCGGCACGAAGAGGATCGGCAGGCGCGAGGAGCGCAGATAGCTGCGCAGGGTGATGGCGAGCATGCCAGTCTTGGGTTGCAGCATGCGTCCGGTACGCGAGCGACCTCCCTCGACAAAGTACTCCACCGGAAAGCCACGGCTGAACAAGGTGTGCAGGTACTCGTTGAACACCGCGGTATAGAGCGGGTTGCCCTTGAACGTACGGCGCATGAAGAAGGCGCCGCCACGACGCAGCAGGCTGCCGATTACCGGCATGTTGAGGTTGATGCCGGCGGCGATGTGCGGCGGTGTCAGGCCGTTGCGAAACAGCAGATAGGAGAGCAGCAGGTAGTCGATATGACTGCGGTGGCACGGCACGTAGATGACTTCGTAGCCCTGCACCGCCTCCTGCAGCGGCTCCAAGTGATTGACGCGGATGCCGTCGTAGATCTTGTTCCAGAACCAGGACAGCACCACCTCGAGAAAGCGCACGGCCGTGTAGGCGTAGTCCGAGGCGATCTCGTTGCCGTAGCGCAGCGCCCGCGCTTCGGCCTTTTCCAGCGAAATGCTTTCGCGCTCGGCCTCGTCCCTGATTGCCTGACGCACCTGCGGGCCGTGTACCAAGCCTTTGACCAGGTTGCGACGGTGCGACAGGTCGGGGCCGATCACCGCCGTTTTCTGATTGCGGAAATGCACCCGCAGCATGCGATGAACCATGCGCAGGGTGCGTTCGTGGCCTTTATTCTGCGCCACCAACTCATTGAGCTGGATCGGCGTGGAGAACTGCACGCGGGTTTCGCGCCCGAGCATGACGATACTGAGCAGCTTGCGCAGCCTTCCGGTGACGGCCCAGCTGTCGGCGAACAGCAGTTTCCAGGCACTGGTTTCGCGATCCGGCGAGCGACCCCAGAACACGCTGACCGGAATGATCTGGGCATTGTCTACGGCGTTCTGTTCCAAGGCACCGACCAAGCGCACCAGCGGCGCTGGCGTAACAGCGCGGGTCCGGGTGCCGAACCAGCTCGCGGGCGGGTTGAGAAAGATGAACGCCGCCGGCTCGACATGATTGCCCACCGCCACGTCCGCCACCGGGCGCGGCAGACCGGCCTTGCTGCACTCGTGATCGAGCACCGCGAGATCGCTCAGTGAGGCGCGTTGCAGCACGTAGAACGCTGGCTTGCTGCGGTCTAGCTTGAGGGTGAAGGCGGACTGGTTGATCGTCTCCGAGCGCACCCAGACATACAGCAGGCGACGCACGAGGGAGAAAACGAGACGGCGAAACGGAGAGCGGGTCATACGGCAGATTCGACTGTGGAAGGGTTAATGCCCTTGAAGCGCGCAAGTGTGCCGCATGCGGTGTTGGCGGGCAAAAGTCTGGTGAAGGAAGTGCACTGGTTGGCGTGCCGGCTCAACCGGTGATGTGCGTTCGAAGCGGGCGAGGGCAACTGTTCGGTTTGCAGACGGCGATCGGCTATTTGAGTCGCCCTGTGCGTTCGCCCTGGTTTACCTCATGTTTTTCCATGCGTAGACGGCCGAGAACACGACCAGGCTTACGGCTGCTCCGAAATACAGAGTCTCCAGCTGAGCGCCCACCTCGACCGCATGCTCGAGAAACAATATGACGATGATGACCACCGAAACCTGTATCAGGGTTTTCTTCAGGTCATGGAACGACCTGATATCCAGCGGCCCGAGCGAGGCGCTTTGTTCGGCTGGCACCGGCTTGATGAACAGTCGATACAGGCTGATAGCTATCAGCTGAAAGGTAATGGCGATCAACAGCAGGTCTAGCAGCTTCAGTAGCTTGACGGCGAGACTCTTGCTGTCGTTTGCGGTGTGGGGGAACTGATGGATCAGCTCCAGCAGCAGGTGAACCATGGTGTTCAGACTGACGCCGTACAACAGCACGGCGGAGATTGCCGTCGTTGCAACGGCAACCAGCACCAGGAAACGGCTGCTGCGAAAGATTCGTTCGATCATGTTTTAACATCCCGGTCGCCTATGGCTCTCGCTTGAGGCTAGTGCAAGTCGAAGCCATGCGGCGTTGCTGTCGAATAGCCACCTGGTCCGGTTGCAATAGCATTGTGGCTCTCCTTATAGTCCGGCGCGCATTAGGCTGGTATGCCAAACGTGGCCGCAGGCCCGTCAGCACGGATGAAAGTTGATGATCGAACTGAACAATCTGACCAAACGATTCGCTCAGCACACGGCAGTTGATGCCTTGTCCTTTTCCGTCGAGCCGGGCGAAGTGTTGGGTTTTCTAGGCCCGAACGGGGCCGGAAAGTCCACGACGATGAAGATGTTGACCGGCTTCCTCACGCCGACGTCAGGCAGCGCAAGCATCTTTGGCTGCGATATTCAGACCCAGGCGCTTCAGGCGCAGCGCCAGATGGGCTATCTGCCCGAGGGGGCGCCCTGCTATGGCGACATGACGGTGCGGGGCTTTCTCGAGTTCATCGCCGAGGTGCGGGGTTATCGCGGTGCGGACAAACGCGTGCGGGTCGACACGGCCGTGGGCCAGGTCGAGCTGGAATCGGTGCTTGGCCAGAGCATCGACACGCTGTCGAAGGGATTCAAGCGTCGAGTTGGACTGGCGCAGGCGATTCTGCATGATCCGCGCGTGCTGATCCTCGATGAGCCTACCGATGGCCTGGACCCGAACCAGAAGCACCAGGTTCGCGAACTGATCAAAGGCTTGGCCCGGGACAAGATCGTCATCATCTCCACGCATATCCTCGAAGAGGTCACGGCGGTCTGCACGCGCGCGATCGTCATCGCTCGCGGCCAGCTGGTGGCCGACGGCACGCCACTGGAGCTGCAAAGTCGCTCCAGGTATCACCAGGCCGTGACGCTGGTCGGCGAAGGGCCGCTGGATGACGTTGCCCTGGCGGCTTTGCCGGGCGTGGCCGGAGTTGAGGTGAATCAGTTGGAGCACAGCCTTACGGTGCTGGCCAAACCGGGTCAGGTGATCTTTCCGCAGATCAATGCCTTGATCACCCAGCAGGGCTGGGCCGTGCGGGAGCTGGATGTGGAACGCGGCCGATTGGACGAAGTATTTCAGACATTAACGCGTGGGGAGGCGTTATGAGTCAGTTGCCGGTGATCTTCAAGCGCGAGCTGGGCAGCTATTTCGCGACGCCGCTCGCTTACGTCTTCACCCTGATCTTTCTGGTGCTGTCGGGCGTATTCAGCTTTTATCTGGGCGGCTTTTACGAGCGGGGGCAGGCGGATCTGGTTCCTTTTTTCAGCTTTCATACATGGCTCTATCTGTTTCTGATTCCAGCGATCGCCATGCGGCTGTGGGCCGAGGAGCGCAAATCGGGTTCGATCGAGCTGTTGATGACCTTGCCCATTACCCGTTTCGAAGCGGTCACTGGCAAATTCCTCGCGGCCTGGGTATTTGCCGGGCTTGCCTTGCTGCTGACGTTTCCGATGGTCATCACCGTCAACTACCTGGGCCAGCCAGACAACGGCGCGATCATCACCGGCTATTTCGGTAGCTGGCTGCTGGCTGGCGCTTTCCTTGCGATCGGGTCCTGCATGTCGGCGTTGGCCAAGAATCAGGTGATTGCCTTCATCCTGGCGGTCAGCGTGTGTTTCCTGTTCATCGTCAGCGGTTTGCCGATGGTGCTCGACGCCTTCGCCTGGGCGCCGCAATGGCTGGTGGACGCAGTGGCTTCGCTGAGCATCCTGATTCGCTTCGATTCGCTCAGCAAAGGGGTCATCGATCTGCGAGACCTGCTGTATTTCGTCACCCTGATCATCGCCTGGCTGATGGCTACTGCCATCGTCGTCGATATGAAGAAAGCGGCATAAGGGAGCCCGCATGAAACGACTGATGTATTCAGGTGCCGGGCTGCTGCTGATCGCACTGGCTTTCCTGGCATTCAGTGCTGTTTCCAGCCTGATCTTTACCGATGCGCGGCTGGATCTAACCGAGCAGAAGCTCTTCACCTTATCGAAAGGCACCGAGACCATCCTGGCAGGAATCGAGGAGCCGATTGAATTGCAGCTGTTCTACTCGGACGAGGCGACGGGCGAACTGGTTGCGCTACGCAACTATGCACGGCGCGTTGAGGAGCTGCTGCATGCCTATCAGCGTGAGGCTGATGGCAAGATCACGCTGCGGGTGATCGATCCTGAACCGTTCTCCGAGGAGGAGGATCGGGCCGCCGAGCTCGGCCTGCAGGCCGTGCCGCTGGATCAGGGCGGTGACAAGGTCTACTTCGGCTTGGCTGGTATCAACGCGGCGGGGCAGACGCAGAGCATTCCGTTCTTCCCGCTGGACCAAGAGGAGTTTCTCGAGTACGAAATCAGTCGCCTGGTGCAGACGCTGACTACGCCACAAATGCCGGTGGTCGGTGTGCTTTCAGGGCTGCCCATCACGGGCGGTTTTGACGCGCGTACCCAGCAGGCAACGCCTCCTTGGATGCTGCTGGAGAACATCCGTCAGTTGTTCCATATCGAGAGCCTCAAGCGCGACGTGGACATGATTCCATCGGACGTGTCGGTGCTCATGCTGATCCATCCGAAGGAGCTGCCGGAGCAGACCCTGTATGCCATCGACCAGTTCGTCATGCGCGGCGGCAAGCTGCTGGTATTACTCGACCCCTACAGCGAGGCGGACCCTGGCGTGGGCATCGGGCCAGGTGAGTTCGGCGAGGGCAAGGCGTCGGATCTGGAGCCTCTGTTCAATGCCTGGGGCGTGCGCATGGTGCCCAATCAGGTGGTGTTGGACGCGTCCTATGCGATGTCCGTCGGTGTAGGCGAGGAGCGCCGCCCGGTCAGGCATCCGGCCTGGTTGAGCTTGCCGCAGCGCATGATGGACAGCGAGGACGTTGTAACCGCTTCGCTGGAGAGCTTGAACGTGGCGACCGCGGGCTTCCTCGAACCGTTAAAGGATGCAACGACTCGTTTCGTGCCACTGATCCAGAGCTCCAGCTATGCCTTGCCGATCGAGTCGGAGCGCTTCGCGACATTAGAAAATCCCGAGTTGCTGTTGCGGGAGCTGGAGCCCACAGGCGAGCGCTACACGCTTGCGGCGCGTATCCAGGGCCCCGCTAAGTCGGCCTATCCCAATGGTATCGAGGGGCATACGGACGGTCTGAAAGACAGCTCGAGCATCAATGTACTGGCTGTGGCGGACACCGACTTGCTTGCAGACCGCATGTGGGTGCAGGTCGATAACTTCTTCGGTCAGCGCATGCCCCAGCCCTGGGCCAACAATGGCACCTTCGTGATTAACGCGCTGGACAATCTATCGGGCACCGATGCGCTGATCAGCGTCCGCTCACGTGGTCGGTTTGCTCGACCGTTTACGGTTGTCGAAGACTTGCAACGTCAGGCGGAGAACCGCTTCCGCGAGAAGGAAGAAGTGTTGCAGCAACGTCTGGCTGAGACTGAGGCACAACTTGCCGAGTTACAGGGGCCGGACGCGGAAGGGGTTGTGCAGCTGACTGCGGAACAACAGACCGCGCTGCAGAATTTCATGCAAGAGAAGCTGCTCATCCGCAAAGAGTTGCGTGAGGTGCGCTACCAGCTCAACGCGGATATTGAGGCGCTTGGGCGGACGCTCAAATTCTTCAATATCGGCTTAGTGCCGCTGCTGCTCACGCTCGGCATGTTGTTGCTGTGGCTCTGGCGCAGGCGTCGATCAGTAAAAATACGGTGAGCTGGCCGGCCCGGCGGTTTGCTTGTGTTGTGTGCCTCGCGCCCCGAGCCCCAATCGGGCTCACTCTGATGCGCCGGCGAACGCCAGAAACGTACTTGTCATGGCCGCTGCGCTATATTTGGCGCTGGCGTTGATTCCAAGAAGATCACGCCTGTCCGTTGATCCCCGAGCGGGAATAATAAGAACGAGTTGGAGAAGTAGGATGGCTGAGCGCGAAACCGGAACCGTTAAGTGGTTCAACGATGCCAAGGGTTATGGATTCATTCAGCGTGGCAGTGGTGCAGATGTGTTTGTGCATTACCAGGCGATTCGTGGCGAAGGCCACCGCTCTCTAGCCGAGGGGCAACAGGTCGAGTTTTCGGTCACCCAGGGACAGAAGGGCCTGCAGGCGGAGGATGTGGCTGGGTTGTAACCGCCGGCTATTCGCTCAACTGCCCTTCGGCTGTTAGCGGAACTGTGACAGAGCCCTGGCCAAGGCCGGGGCTTTTCGTTTTCAGGGCTTTTTGCTAAGTGGCTATGCTCTGGTGACGTTCTAGATGGCAGATGTTTCGTTCGCAGTCGCCGAAGTGGTGGGTCTTGAAAAAGCAAAACCCCGCCGAGGCGGGGTTGGCTACGCTGCAGGGCAGCCTTTGTCACATGTTGGGGTAGTTCGGCCCGCCGGTGCCTTCCGGCGCGACCCAGACAATGTTCTGCGCCGGGTCCTTGATGTCACAAGTCTTGCAGTGCACGCAGTTTTGCGCGTTGATCTGGAAGCGTTTGCCGCCTTCATCACTGTCCACCACCTCGTAGACGCCGGCCGGGCAGTAACGCTGGGCAGGTTCGTCGTACATGGGCAGGTTCTTCTCGATCGGAATGCTCGGATCGATCAGTTTGAGGTGAACCGGCTGCTCTTCTTCATGGTTGGTGTTGGAGAGGAACACCGAGCTCAGCTTGTCGAAACTGAGCTTGCCGTCCGGCTTGGGATAATCGATCTTCTTCGACTCTGCGGCGGTCTTCAGGCACGCGTAATCGGGCTTGGTGTCGTGCAACGTGAACGGAATCTTGCCGCTGAATATGTTCTGGTCTATGAAGTTGAACGCGCCGCCTTTGATCGCTCCCCATTTGTGAATCGCCGCGCCGAAGTTACGGCTAGCGTACAGCTCCTGGTACAGCCAGCTGGCTTTGAAGCCTTCTTCATAGCCAGTCAGCTCATCGCCACCCTCACGGCCGGCAAACAAGGCATCCGCAACCGCTTCTGCAGCCAGCATGCCGGATTTCATTGCGGTGTGGCTGCCCTTGATCTTGGCGAAGTTCAGGGTGCCAGCGTCGCAACCGATCAGTGCGCCACCATTGAACACCATCTTCGGCAGCGAATTGATGCCGCCCTTGGCGATCGCTCGCGCGCCGTAGGAAACGCGCTTGCCACCCTCCAGATACTGCTTGATCACCGGATGATGCTTGTAGCGCTGGAACTCGTCGAACGGGGAAAGGTACGGGTTGCTGTAGGACAGATCAACGATCAGGCCGACCACGACCTGGTTGTTTTCCAGGTGATAAAGGAAGGAGCCACCTGTGTTGTCATCGTTCAGCGGCCAGCCTGCAGTGTGAACGACCAGCCCTTGCTCGTGCTTGGCCGGATCGATGTCCCAGAGCTCCTTGATACCGATCCCGTAGTGCTGCGGATCGACGTTGGCATTGAGCTGGAATCGATTGATCAGCTGCTTGCCGATATGGCCACGGCAGCCTTCGGCGAACAGGGTGTACTTCGCACGCAGCTCCATGCCAGGGGTGTACATGCCTTCTTTCGGATTGCCCTCGCGGTCCACGCCGAGATCACCGGTAAGAATGCCGCGAACCACACCCTGTTCATCGATCAGTGCTTCCTGAGCCGCAAAGCCTGGGTAGATTTCGACGCCGAGATTCTCGGCTTGCTGAGCGAGCCAGCGACAGAAGTTGCCCAGCGAAATGATGTAGTTGCCTTCGTTGTGCATGGTCTTGGGAACCAGCGCATTGGGCAGCTTGCGCGCAGCGTCGGCGCTCTTGAGCAGATAGATGTCGTCGCGCTTGACCGAGGTATTTAGAGGGGCTTCGAGTTCTTTCCAGTTGGGAAAGAGCTCGTTCAGCGCGCGCGGCTCGAACACGGCACCAGATAGGATGTGGGCGCCAACTTCGGAACCCTTCTCAACGACGCAGACGCTGATTTCCTTTCCGGCATCGGCGGCTCGCTGCTTCAGTCGGCAGGCAGCGGACAGGCCCGCGGGGCCGGCGCCGACGATGACTACGTCGAATTCCATGTATTCGCGTTCCATTGGCTATCTCCTACTCAAGGCTTGATTGTTTTATAGATAGTGGAGGGCTGGATCGTGTCCCTGACCAGGCCGAGCTGCCGCATTATATATAGACGCCCGAAAGGGTCCAATACAAACGTTTGTTTGAATTTCTCTCAAGCCTGATAGAATCCGGCAACAGCGGCTTATGACGGGTCATTTGCGTTGTTGACCCCAGCTGTTGCCTGCATTCAAGATACGGGCAGTTTTGTGCTCGCCGAACAGGTCCGGAAGGCTAATGGCGGCCCGGTCCTTGAGCATGGCTCGGTTCGCCTCGGCGAAATTCTATTCACCGGAGAGTAACGAGGAATCCATGAAGATTCTTGTAGCTGTCAAACGAGTGGTCGATTACAACGTCAAGGTTCGCGTCAAGGCGGACAACTCCGGCGTCGACCTCGCCAACGTCAAAATGTCGATGAATCCCTTCTGCGAAATCGCTGTGGAAGAAGCCGTACGCCTGAAGGAAAAAGGCGTCGCGAGCGAGATCGTCGTGGTATCCATCGGTCCGACCGCTGCCCAAGAGCAGCTGCGCACCGCGCTGGCGCTGGGTGCTGATCGTGCCGTGCTGGTCGAGTCCAGCGAAGAACTCAACTCCCTCGCCGTCGCCAAGCTTCTGAAGGCTGTGGTCGACAAGGAGCAGCCGCAGCTGGTGATCCTTGGCAAGCAGGCCATCGACAGCGACAACAACCAGACCGGACAGATGCTGGGTGCACTGACCGGGTTCGCTCAGGGCACTTTCGCTTCGAAAGTCGAAGTGTCGGGCGACAAGGTAAACGTCGAGCGCGAAATCGACGGCGGCGCGCAAACCGTTGCGTTGAATCTGCCGGCTATCGTGACCACCGACCTGCGCCTGAACGAGCCGCGCTACGCGTCGTTGCCGAACATCATGAAGGCCAAGAAGAAGCCGCTGGAAGTGCTGACGCCGGACGCGCTGGGCGTAACCACTACTTCCACCGTGAAGACCTTGAAAGTCGAAGCGCCTGCGGCACGTAGCGCGGGTATCAAGGTCAAGTCCGTGGCTGAACTGGTCGAGAAACTGAAGAACGAGGCGAAGGTAATCTAAATGACTATCCTGGTTATCGCTGAACACAACAATGCCGTTCTGGCTGCGGCCACTCTGAACACCGTGGCTGCAGCCAAGGCGATCGGCGGCGACATTCATGTGCTGGTTGCTGGCGCTGGTTGCGCTGCTATCGGTGAGGCGGCTGCGAAGATCGAAGGCGTTTCCAAGGTGCTGGTCGCTGACGACGCTGCTTACGCCAATCAGCTGCCGGAAAACGTTGCGCCGCTGATTGCCGATCTGGCGAAGGATTACAGCCACGTGCTGGCTGCGGCCACTACCAACGGCAAGAACTTCCTGCCGCGCGTAGCCGCCAAGCTGGACGTTGATCAGATCTCTGAAATCATCGCTGTCGAAAGCGCAGACACCTTCAAGCGTCCGATCTATGCCGGTAACGCAATTGCCACCGTGCAATCCAGCGCGGCGATCAAGGTTATTACCGTGCGCGCCACTGGTTTTGATCCGGTCAGTGCTGAAGGCGGATCGGCTGCTGTCGAGCAGGTTTCCGGTACTGGCGATGCGGGCGTTTCCGCGTTCGTAGGTGAAGAACTGGCCAAGTCCGATCGTCCTGAACTGACGGCTGCTAAGATCGTCGTTTCCGGTGGTCGTGGCATGCAGAACGGTGACAACTTCAAGCACCTCTATTCGCTGGCCGACAAGCTTGGCGCCGCCGTTGGCGCTTCTCGCGCGGCGGTCGATGCTGGCTTCGTGCCGAACGACATGCAGGTTGGTCAGACCGGCAAAATCGTTGCGCCGCAGCTGTATATCGCGGTGGGCATCTCCGGAGCCATCCAGCACCTGGCGGGCATGAAGGACTCCAAAGTGATCGTTGCGATCAACAAGGACGAAGAAGCGCCAATCTTCCAGGTCGCCGATTACGGCTTGGTGGGTGACTTGTTCGAAATCCTGCCGGAACTGGAGCAGCTCGTGTAACTGAGCCGCTTGAAAAAACCCGCTCTCGTAGCGGGTTTTTTTATGAGCGCTCGGCTGCACTGGCCAATGGTAAGATTCCAGCAGTCCCGACAAGAAGCCTGTCCGATTCTACCCATGAGGTTTTCCATGCGCTGTGCCGTTTCGCTGAAGTCCGCTTTGCTCGCCGTGTTGTTGGCAACCCCCGTCGCGGCACACGCGGCGGCTGCGAAGTGTGATCGGCTGATCGCGACTGGCGGCGCAGACAACCCTCCTTTTCTCTGGCGCGATCCGCAGAACCCCAAGCGGCTGGTGGGAGCGAACGCTGATCTGCTAAAAAAGATCACCGACTCGCTCGACCTGAAGCTCGAAGTGCTCTACACCGGCGATGCGGGCGCAGCGCTGGAGCAAGTGCGCAGTGGGCGGGTCGATGTGCTGGCCGATGCGGTCCTGGCACCAAAGGAACTGGCATATCTGGATTTCATCCATCCATCGATTACGGCCTTGCAGATGTCCGCCTGGGTAGGTCAGGAGCCTGGCTTCCTCTATTCAGACCGGCAGGATCTGGCAGGTCGGACGGGCGCCTATGTGAAGAAGGGAATCTCTGGCAGCGCGTTCGAGCACTATGCCAAGGAAAACCTTCGTTTACATGCTGCTCCCAGCCTGGCTGAGGCTCTCAATAGGCTGTCGACAGGCAAAGCGGATTATGTCCTGCATGAGCGTTACAGTTTCATTGCATATGCCGCCCGACAAGGGCTGCTCGCCGATATACAGCGTTTGGAACCAGCGGTGTTCAGTCGCGGTTTGCATTTCGCGGTCGCTCACGACTCGGCGTGTAACGGTCCGTGGCTGCGCGGACAGCTCGCAATAAAAATGACAGAATTGCGCGCTGCGGGGGTACCGCAGCAACTGCTGGTAGAGAACCTTGAACGCTGGAAACAGCAGCCAGCGCCGACCCGCAATTCGCAACGCTAGGATTTTCAATTGATCAAACAATCTTGCGGCACGCTCGTGCTGCTGGCGATGGTTGGCTGCGCCAGCGATCCTGCTCCCATTGAACAGCTGCGGCTTACCGAGCAGGCGTTGAGCCAGGCGCGCTCGGTGGGTGCTGCGGAACAGACGCCGGAATTGATGCAGGCGGAGCACAAGTTTGCGGCTGCGGTCGCAGCGATGAAGGATGAGCATTATCGAGAGGCACGCCTGCAGGCTGAGCAAGCCGAGCTTGACGCACGGCTGGCAGAGGCTCGGGTCCTTAACGAGAAGAGTCAGCAGGAACTGGCGGAATTGCACCGCCGCATCGCGCGCTTGCGTGAACAGCTGGGAGCGTTCCAGTGAAACCGGTCTACCTGATACCCGCACTGCTGGTAGCGCTTGGTGCGCTTCAAGGTTGTGCAACGCACGAGTCGCAACAGCAGCTGCAAAACGCATCAATGGATCTTCAAAGCGTCAGTGAGGAACCACAGATCCTTCTGGATGCGCCCAAGGATGTGATGCGCGCGAGCGAGTCGCTTGACCGAGCCAAGCGCTTCGCCGATTACCTGGGCAACGCAGAGGACGTTACTCACTATGCTTACCTCAGCAAGCGCTATAGCGAGATAGCCCGCCAGCACAGTGAGCAGCTGCAGAATCAGCGACGCGCGACCCAACTGAGCATGGAGCATGAGCGTTTGCGTCAGGCTGTTCAGGAAGCCCGAATGCTTGACCTGCAGCACCAGGGGCGTTGGTTGGAGGATCAGATGGTGAGCCTCGCGGCCGCCGAGACCGATCGCGGCCTGGTCATGACGCTTGGAGATGTGTTGTTCAGGGCGGCCAGTGCCGAGCTGGGATCGTCAGCCAACCGCACACTGCTAAAGGTCGTTCATTTTATGCAGCTCAATCCCAAGCGGCGGGTGCGGATCGAAGGCTATACAGACAACCGCGGTGATGCCGCCGAAAACCTTGCTTTATCGAGGGCGCGCGCACAGGCGGTGGGTGACTTTATGCAAAGCCTCGGAGTCGATGCCGGGCGTATCGAGGTTGTCGGCTACGGCGAGCAATATCGTGTCGCAGAGAACGCTTCAGCACGCGGACGTGCACAGAATCGCCGGGTAGAGATTTTGTTTTCCGACGAGCAAGGACGTTTGAGCAGTCCACGTTGATCTCAATTCTAGATAAAGAGCGATGACTGTGTTGGCGAGTTAGCAAGCAACTGTATTGGTTGAATATAACGGTGGTGTACTACTGTTATGGTCCAGTTGGCGGAGACGGACGAGATGACCAATCTGTTGCTTTATCAGCGCATTGCACACCAGCTTGCCGATGACATTCGGCGAGGTGTTTATCGCCCGGGCGAGCGTGTGCCGTCGGTACGCAAGATGAGCATGCAGCTGAACGTGAGTCATGCGACGGTCCTGCAGGCCTATGCCAATCTCGAAGACCAGGGAATGATCCGTGCTCGCCCGCAGTCGGGGTTTTATGTGCATCACACCCCGGCACTGACAGCCCCTACGCCGGATATTGCGCAGGTCGAGCGGCCGACGCTGGTCACGCGCAGCAGCATTATCAATCAGGTGCTTAGCGAGTCACGCCGTGACGGGCTCATACCGCTGGGTGCCGCCGTACCGCACGTGGACTATCTGCCTGCCCGTGCGTTGCACCAGCAGCTTGCCAAGGTCACTCGCTTCCAAAGCCAGCAGGCCTTCAGCTATATGTTCAGTCCCGGCTATGAGCCGCTGCGCCGGCAGGTGGCTATCCGCATGCGCGACGCCGGCGTGGTTGTCGGGCCTGACGAGGTCGTGATCACACATGGCTGTGTCGATGCGCTACAGATGTCCTTGCGGGTGCTGACCAAGCCCGGTGATTTGATCGCAGCGGAATCGCCCAGTTACTACGGTTTGCTTCAACTGGCCGATTTGCTAGGGCTCAAGGTGATCGAGATCCCGTGTGATCCGGATACCGGGCTCAGCCTCGAGGCGTTGCAGCTTGCAGCCAGTCAGTGGCCAATCAAGGCGCTGGTGTTGACCGCGCGGCTGAGTAATCCCCTGGGTGGCAGCGTCCCGGACGGACGGCAGAAACAGTTGTTAAAAATGGCGGCGAATTTCGACATACAGATTGTCGAAGACGATATCTACGGCGAGTTATTGTTCGACGTAGGGTCGATTAGGGCGCTCAAGTCGAATGACACCGAGGGGCGGGTGATTTATTGCTCGAGCTTCTCGAAGACCATTTCGCCTGGCGTGCGTATTGGCTGGATATTGCCTGGTCGTTACCGCGAAGAAATAAAACGCCTGCAGACCTTTAGTACGCATTCGGCCTGCAGCGTCACGCAGATGGGCGTGGCGGCTTATCTTGAAAACGGGGGGTACGATCGCCATCTGCGTTACATTCGCCATGAGTACCGGAAGAATCTCAGCGCTTTCCAGCTTGCCGTGCAGCGCTATTTCCCAGAGGGCACGCAGATGACTCGTCCTACGGGGGGGTTCATTCTCTGGGTCAGCTTGCCGGCTCGGGTGAATACCAAGGAGCTGCACGTTCAGGCGTTGAAGCGAGGCATCAGCATCGCGCCAGGGCTAATTTTCAGCAACACTGAACAGTTCAATCACTGTATCCGGCTCAACTGCGCGCTGCCCTGGACGGCCGAAGCGGAGCGAGCATTGAAAACTTTAGGTGAGCTTGCTGGGGAGCTTTGCCGGCAATCGAACTGAATGACGGGGAGGGCGGAAAATGAGATGGCTGACGTTGATTGGGCTGTCGCTACTGGCTGGCTGTGACGAGGTTCCGGATCAGCCTAGGCCTCCCACGCCGCCCAAGGTCGCTGTTTCGCCACCTGACACAGCTGCGCCGCTAGTTGCCGAGCCCGAGCTGGATACGCAGGTAGGACCGGTGAGTATCGAGTCTGAAAAGGAGCCAACTCTAGCAGCGAACCCGGAACAGCCCCCGACCGAACCCAGTGCGCCCACGCCTGCGCCAAAGGCCAAGCCTTCTGCCACCGTGCCTAAGACCAAGCTGGAAAAAGTGGAACTGCCAGAGCCAGACCTCGACCTTAGCCTTCCTGATGACTGGGCGGAAAGCCTTGACCCTGCTGAGAAGCCAGCGTCCTTGAGCCTGCTGCCACCGCTATTCGAGTCCAGCCAGGAGTCTCGCTCGCTGCAAATGAGCGGCGAGTTGCTGCCGGGAACGGCCGAGGACGAAGCTCTCATCGATGGTGCGCAGATCAATTTCGAACTCAAACGCTGAACCGCTGACGTTGGGTTATTGTTTCACCTCGTCACTCAGGCGCGCGGTGCTAAGTAGAGCGTGGAGCTCGTTGGCGGGCAGCGGATGGCTCATGTGAAATCCTTGCAGTTCGCTACAACCGTCAGCCAGTAGCAGATTCAGTTGTTCCAGCGTTTCCACACCTTCCGCAGTAACGCGCATGCTCAAACCATGACCAAGGTCGATCAAGGCTTTGACAATGGAGTGGTTTTCAACCGAATGGGACATGCCCGCAACGAAACTGCCGTCAATCTTGATCATGTCGAACGGGTAGTTCCGTAGATTGCTCAGTGACGAGTAGCCGGTACCGAAGTCATCCATTGCAAGCCGCAAGCCGAGCGACTTCAACCGATTGAGCACATCCAACGTGCTCTCGTTTTCCTGCAGCAAAGCGGTCTCGGTAATCTCCAGCTCAAGGCGGCTCGCAGGCAGACCACTGTCCTTGAGCGCGCTGATGATCATCTGGTATAGGTCGCCAACGCGCAGTTGCAGGGGTGAAATATTGACCGAAACGACCAGCTCATCTGACCAGTTCGACGCCTCGAGGCAGGCCTTACGCAGCACCCACTCGCCCAGCGGCACGATTAGCCCGGTTTCCTCTGCGAGGGGAATGAACTGTTCCGGTAGCAGTAAACCCCGCTTGGGGTGGTGCCAGCGCAGCAACGCTTCTGCACCGTTGATGCACATGCCTTTGCTCAGATAGCGGGGCTGATAATAGGCTTCGAACTGACCTTCGGTGATTGCCCGGCGCAGCTCGTCCTCCTGACAGCGCCTTTCATGCAGTCGTTTGTCCATCTCGCTGCCGTAGAAGCACCAGGTTCCACGCCCATCAGCCTTGGCCTGATAAAGGGCAATATCGGCGCACCGCAGCAGTTCGTTGGCCTGGCTGGCATCGGTCGGCGCCACGGCAATCCCAACGCTGGCGCCGATGTGGATCTGCTTGTCCTCATAGCTGAACGGCTCGCTGACAACTCCCACAACACGGGCGCAGAGCATTTCGATGTCTTCATTGTGTTGCAGACGGCTCACCACCATGACGAACTCATCGCCGCCCAGTCGGGCGACCAGATCGTCACCTCTGATGCACTGCTTCAGGCGGTTTGCGACGCCGATGAGGACTTCGTCGCCAGCGCCATGACCGAGGGTATCGTTCACCGGTTTGAAGCGATCCAGGTCGATATAGAGCACGGTCAGCCGCGACGCTTTATTCAGAGAGTTGAGCTTGCTTTCGAGATAATCGCGTAACCGGTTGCGGTTGGGTAAGCCAGTCAACGCATCATGCTGAGACAGATACTGGACCCGCGCCTGAGCCTTGGTCTCCTCGGTGACATCGCTGGCAGTGCCGCGATATCCCACCAGCTGGCCGCCGCTGCGGATTTCCCGGGCAGACAAACGGCAATGGCGCACGCACCCATCAGCGGCGTGATAGCTGCAACGCAGCGGTACGCTGTGTTTACCTGTGAGCCAGTCCTGCAGTGCTGCGTGATCCGTGAGCAGCAGGTCGATCAACGGGCGGCCAATCCAGGCCGCGGGCGCATGGCCGGTAATCTCCTCGAAGCGGGCCGATAGATAGGTGAGCTGGGCATTCTGGTCCGTTTCCCATATCCAGTCGGAAGCGGCTTCCGCTACGTCACGAAAACGCTCCTCGCTGGACGCCAACGCGGTGCGGCTTATCGCCAGGCGCTTGTAGCTGGCTTCCATGATGCGTACGGTCTTGAGTGCCTGGCACAAGAGCAGCCAAGCCAGCAGGCCAAGCCCGAGGGTGACGGCGCCGAGGACCGGCAGTGTCATCCACAACAGATACTCGCCGGGCTGCGACACGCTCCAGGTAAAACGCACCGGCGAGCCATCAAGCCTGATCAGTTCGGTCAGCGCACCGTCGATGCGCTCGTTGCCATCGTCTATACGAAGGCCTTTAACGGCGTACGCTTCTCCTACCTCAAGGAGCCAGTCGCGGTCCATCAGGTCGACAAAGACCAAAGTCGAGGCGGGGCCGGG
This sequence comes from Stutzerimonas tianxiuensis, assembly GCF_053470365.1. Classification (NCBI taxonomy): domain Bacteria; kingdom Pseudomonadati; phylum Pseudomonadota; class Gammaproteobacteria; order Pseudomonadales; family Pseudomonadaceae; genus Stutzerimonas; species Stutzerimonas tianxiuensis. The sequence continues at coordinate 58,583 of NZ_JBPVWS010000002.1, forward strand.
TTGTTCTTCGATGTCGCTGCCGCCGGTTGTCATGACGGCTGCACTTGCCAGCGCAGGCTGTCCTCCGGCTGTGAGTACGCCAGAGGACGTCTCATCATCCTCAACGGCGAGCCGAGCATCGGCTAGCAGAGTCTGCAGCCCGTTTTCGAGCCATTGCCGAGCATCGACCTGAACGAGCTCACCGCGGATGACTGAGTAGGTGGTTTTGCCGTCCGCGTCGATAACGAAAACGGCGTCGTAGCCAAAGTCTTCGTACAGCGAGGGTCCCAGGTTTGCCTGTTCGTATGCCCAGTCCAGATTTACCCGCGTGCTCAGATTGGCGTATGCATCTCCCCAGAAGGCGTTGTCCGCCACGTGGCGGCTCATGCCGCGCCGGTGCGCTTCAAACGCCTTGCCCGTCAGAAAATGCTCCCGCACAAGCGCATCACTGTCGATGGTCCTGGCGATCTGGATTACCGCAACGGCAGCCGCCAGCAGCGCGACCGCCAACAGGCACGCGATGCCCGGCAAAATGCGGCGAGCGAAGGTGCTTTTAGCGTTGGGATCGATGTGATCGGTGAGGGGGTGAGAAGCTGGCATTCAATCATCCTGTAGAGAGGATCGAATGATCGCTTGGTTCATGGCTAAATGCCATCTGTTGCCGCCGGTTGCATAGGTTTCTGGACGCGCGGTCGTCGGGCGTCGAGCCGTGAGGGTGCGACACCAAACCAAGGTTGTAAGGGCTTATCGGTCCCGAGCGTCCTGGGCGTCTGCTTCGGCGTTGCGCTGAGCAATGCGCTGTTTTTGCTCTTCGGTCAGCGGAATCTTGCGCGCCCCGGCACGCAACATCAGCAGGCCGCCGATGATCGTGCCAATGACGAGAACCAGTAAAAGCCAGATGTACCAGGGCATGGACTTCTCCAGTAGCTTGATCTGTATGCATACCACCTTACGCCGGGCTGCATTGTGAAGCCATACCGGTGCAACATGGCGTGGCTTGAGCGGCTCCGCTCAAACGTTGTTTTTCTGCGACAATGCGCGCCGAATTTTGCCGAGGACTTGCCATGCCCTGCCAGACGCCGATCATTGTTGCGCTCGATTTTCCCTCCCGTGATGCTGCTTTGGCTTTGGCCGGGCAATTGGATCCGGCGCTATGTCGAGTCAAGGTGGGCAAGGAACTTTTCACCCGCTGCGGTCCGCCGGTGGTGGAAGCGTTGCAGGCCAAGGGGTTCGAGGTGTTTCTAGACCTGAAATTTCACGACATTCCCAATACCACGGCGATGGCCGTCAAGGCGGCGGCAGAGCTGGGCGTGTGGATGGTGAACGTACATTGCTCGGGTGGTTTGCGGATGATGGCCGCCTGCCGGGACACACTGGACAAGCTGAGTGGGCCAAAGCCTCTGCTCATCGGCGTAACAGTGTTGACCAGCATGGAGCAGGCGGACCTAGCTGATATCGGGTTGGATCTGCAACCGCAGCAGCAGGTATTGCGGCTTGCGGGGCTGGCGGAAAAGGCTGGGCTGGATGGGCTGGTCTGCTCGGCTCAGGAGGCGCAATCACTGAAAGCGCAATTCGCCGGACTGCAGCTGGTGACGCCGGGCATTCGTCCCGCCGGCAGCGCAGCGGATGATCAGCGGCGCATTCTCACGCCTGCGCAGGCAATTCAGGCAGGTTCTGATTACCTGGTGATCGGCCGCCCAATCGCTCAGGCCGCGGACCCGGCTCAAGCGCTGGCGGCGGTCGTCGCAGAACTGGCGTGAACTAAAAAGCCGGCCGCGATGGCCACGGCCGGCTCATTCACCATCCGCTTAGCTGACCTTCAGTACCAGCTTGCCGAAGTTGCCGCCGGTGAACAGTTTCATCAGCGTCTCTGGGAAGGTTTCCAGCCCTTCGACGATGTCTTCCTTACTCTTCAGCTCGCCGCTTTGCATCCAGCCCGCCATGTCTTTCATGGCTTCTGGATAGCGTGAAACGTAGTCCATCACCACCATGCCCTGCATTCTGCCGCGGTTGACCAGCAGCGACAGGTAGTTGGCCGGTCCCTTGACCGCTTCCTTGTTGTTGTACTGGCTGATGGCGCCGCAGATGACGATGCGCGCGCCCACAGCAATGCGCGTCAGCACCGCGTCGAGGATGTCACCGCCCACGTTGTCGAAGTACACATCAACGCCTTTCGGGCATTCGCGCTTCAGGCCGGCGGCAACGTCTTCGCTCTTGTAGTCGATAGCCGCATCGAAACCGAGCTCCTCGGTGAGGAAGCGGCACTTGTCCGCACCGCCGGCGATCCCGACTACTCGACAGCCTTTAATCTTGGCGATCTGGCCCGCGACGCTGCCAACTGCGCCTGCTGCGCCGGAGATCACCACAGTTTCACCGGCTTTTGGCTCGCCAACCGACAGCAGACCGAAATAGGCCGTCATGCCAGTCATGCCCAGCGCAGACAGGTAGCGAGGCAGCGGGGCCTGGTTCGGATCGACTTTGTAGAAGCCTTTCGGCTCGCCGAGGAAATAGTCCTGCACGCCCAGTGCGCCATTGACGTAATCGCCTTCGGCGAACCCTGGGTGTTGGGAGGCAATGACCTTGCCTACGCCTAGCGCACGCATCACCTCGCCGATGCCGACCGGGGGAATGTACGACTTGGCATCGTTCATCCAGCCGCGCATGGCTGGGTCAAGAGACAGGTATTCGTTCTTCACCAGTATCTGGTTCGGGCCGGGTTCGCCCAGTGGCTTTTCAGCGAACTCGAATGTCGCGCGGTCAGGTGCGCCGACGGGGCGCTTGGCCAGCAGGAACTGGCGATTGGTCTTGTCCATGGGAGCCTCTTGTGTGTGCAAACCGTTGGTTTAGCCTCCCTGAGGCAGCACCGCAAGTAAGGCGGTCACGCTGGAATGCAATGGCATCCGCGTGAGTGATATCGCCAGCTACTGCTTAAGCGGATCTCGGGATGGCGGTATAACCATGACCAGCATATGGCTTGCAGTCACATTAGGACTGGCGCCTTTCTTCAATCGATCAGGGTATCTAGCATGAGCATGTGTTTTTCCGGTCAGGTTGCATTGGTTACGGGTGGTGCAGCGGGCATTGGCCGTGCGACGGCGTTGGCGTTTGCCGAACAGGGGCTGAAGGTGGTGGTGGCCGATGTGGACGAGGCCGGTGGAGCAGCATGCGCTGATGCGATTCGTCAGGCCGGTGGCGAGGCGGAGTTCGTGCGCTGCGACGTCACCCGCGACGCAGAGGTCAAGGCGATGGTCGAGCAGGCGGTGGCGACCTATGGGCGCATCGACTATGCGTTCAACAACGCCGGGATTGAAATCGAACAGGGCCGCCTGGCCGAAGGCAGTGAAGCCGAGTTCGACGCCATCATGGGAGTCAACGTCAAAGGGGTCTGGCTGTGCATGAAACACCAGTTGCCTTTGATGCTCGCCCAGGGTGGCGGCGCCATCGTCAACACCGCCTCGGTGGCGGGCCTGGGGGCGGCCCCGAAAATGAGCATCTATTCGGCGTCCAAGCATGCGGTCATCGGCCTGACCAAGTCGGCGGCCATCGAGTACGCCAAGAAGAAAATCAGGGTCAACGCCGTCTGTCCTGCGGTGATCGATACCGACATGTTTCGTCGTGCCTATGAGGCAGACCCACGCAAGGCGGAGTTTGCCGCGGCCATGCACCCGGTCGGTCGCGTAGGCAAGGTCGAGGAAATTGCTGCTGCCGTGCTCTACCTCTGCAGCGATGCCGCGGCCTTTACCACCGGTCACGCACTGGCGGTCGATGGCGGAGCCACGGCGATCTGATCAGAGAGGGTGATCAGGCTGATCGCTTGGGTGCGCTGACGATCAACAGCGTCAGCACACCCGCGACCAATCCCCACAGCGCGGAGCCGATGCCGAAAAGCGTCAGCCCCGAAGCCGTCACCATGAAGGTAATCAGCGCCGCTTCGCGCTCGCGCGGCGTTTGCATGGCCTGAGTCAGGCCACTGCCGATCGAACCGAGCAGGGCGAGGGCTGCGATGGACAACACCAACGCTGCCGGAAAGGATGCGAACAGGGCCGCCAGCGTAGCGCCGAAAATCCCGGCGATGCCGTAGAAAACGCCGCACCAGACGGCTGCGGTGTAGCGTCTCGCCGGGTCTGGATGCGCTTCCGGCCCGCTGCAGATAGCCATGGTGATCGCTGCCAGATGAATACCGTGGGAGCCGAAGGGTGACAGCAATACCGAGGCGATGCCCGTCACCGAGATCAGTGGTGAGGCCGGCACCTGATAGCCCTCAGCGCGAAGCACCGCCAGCCCTGGCATGTTTTGCGAGGCCATGGCGATCACGAACAGCGGTATGCCGATGCTGAAGATGGCCGCAAGCGACAAACTGGGCGTGGTCCAGACCGGCACCGCCACTTCCAGACTCAGCTGGCGGAAGTCCAGCAGGCCGAGCCCGGCCGACAATGCACAGCCGACCAGAAGTGCCGACAGCACCGCATAGCGGGGCTGCACGCGCTTGAACAGCAGATAGCTGAAGAACATCGCCAGAACCAGTGTCGGCTGGACTTCAACCGCGCGGAAAATCTCGCTGCCAATGTTGAACAGGACGCCCGCCAGCAACGCGGCTGCCAGCGATGCGGGCACCTTGCGCATCAACCGCTCGAAGCTGCGGGTGAGCCCGCACAGGGCGATCAGCGCTGAAGCAAAGATAAAGGCGCCGATCGCTTCGCTGTACGGAACGCCGGGCAGGCTGCTGATCAGCAACGCGGCGCCCGGGGTCGACCAGGCGATCACGACCGGCGTTCGGTAGCGCAACGACAATCCGATGCTGCAGATCGCCATACCGGTCGACAGCGCCCAGATCCAGGAGGAGATCTGGGCGCCGCTGAGCCCGGCAGCCTGGCCGGCCTGGAACATCAGCACCAGCGAGCTGGTATAGCCGGTGAGCATGGCGATGAAGCCAGCCACGACGGTAGAGGCCGAGCTGTCCTTGAATAGACGGTAAGGTTGAGCGGCGGTGGCGGTCATCGTCGGCTTCGGGTCCGGTTCGGAAATGGATACACAGGAATTGCAGAAGGCTCACGAGTGAACTGGTGTTCTGCCTCAACAGGCGTCTGCAGGCGGTATGACGACAGGCTAGGGCGTCACGCGCTTCGCGTCGCGGTACAGCCAACGGCGCGATCAGCGTAACAGTCACCCGCACCCCTCAGCGCCGTTCGTCTCCCATGCCGAGAGGCACGGTGATGGCCGTGCTGACACTGGCACCGATGTTGCTATTACTCCTGTGCCTGCTGCGAGGCGTCAAAAAAACCGCAGCTGTTGGAGGAATGATGAGTCAGGGTATCGAATTCAATCGCTTGATGCTGGAAATGCGGGCCATGCAGACCGATGCAATGGCGCGCTCCAAGCCCGTGACGGCGGCCCCGGAGGTGGGTGCTTCGAGCTTTTCAGACATGCTCGGGCAGGCCGTCAATAAAGTGAACGAAACCCAGCAGGCCTCCAGCCAGTTGGCTACTGCCTTCGAGATGGGCCAGGGCGGCATCGACCTGACTGGAGTCATGATCGCCTCCCAGAAGGCCAGCGTTTCTTTTCAAGCGATGACCCAGGTGCGCAACAAGCTGGTTCAGGCGTACCAAGACATCATGCAGATGCCGGTTTAAGGCAGGATTTGAACAATGGCTGACGCGCTTAGCAAAGTTCCAGTGCCGGTTGCTTCGGAAGGCCCGAAGAAGCCTCTGCTGGGCCTGTCCTTTCTGGAAAACCTTTCCGAAATGTCGATGCTGCGGCAGATCGGCCTGCTGGTCGGTCTGGCAGCGAGCGTCGCCATCGGCTTTGCTGTGGTGCTTTGGTCACAGCAACCGGATTATCGCCCACTGCTGGGCAGCCTTGCCGGAATGGACGCTAACCAGGTGATGGAAACCCTGGCAGCTGCAGACATTTCCTACACGGTGGAGCCCAACTCCGGCGCTCTGTTGGTCAAGGCCGACGACCTTGCCCGTGCGCGGCTGAAGCTGGCCAGCGCCGGCATCGCCCAGACCGACAGCAATATCGGCTTCGAGATTCTCGATAAAGAACAAGGCCTCGGCACCAGTCAGTTCATGGAAGCCACCCGCTATCGCCGTGGTCTCGAAGGCGAGCTGGGTCGTACCATTTCCAGCTTGAACAACGTCAAGGGCGCGCGCGTCCACTTGGCCATTCCAAAAAGTTCAGTTTTCGTCCGCGACGAGCGCAAGCCGAGCGCATCGGTTCTGGTTGAGCTTTATCCGGGGCGCAATCTCGAGCCAAGTCAGGTGATGGCGATCATCAACCTGGTCGCGACCAGCGTGCCGGAACTCACCAAATCACAAATTACCGTGGTCGATCAGAAGGGCAACCTGCTGTCCGATCAGCAGGAACTCACCGAGCTGAGTATGGCCGGCAAGCAGTTCGACTACAGCCGCCGCATGGAGAGCCTCTACACCCAGCGCGTGCACAATATCCTGCAGCCGGTGCTGGGCAGCGGTCGCTACAAGGCCGAAGTGTCTGCCGATGTAGATTTCAGCGCGGTAGAGTCCACCTCCGAGACATTCAACCCGGATCAACCGGCACTGCGCAGTGAGCAGAGCGTTAGCGAGCAGCGTCAGAGCAGCCTCGGTCCGCAAGGTGTGCCTGGTGCTCTCAGCAATCAGCCACCGGGACCCGCTGCTGCGCCCGAGAATGCTGTTGCCGGGCAGGCCGGCGCGGCGGGCGCCATTGCTCCGGGCCAGCCGCTGCTGGACGCCAACGGCCAGCAGGTCATGGACCCGGCAACAGGCCAACCGATGTTGGCGCCGTATCCGGCAGACAAGCGCGAGCAGGCGACCCGCAACTACGAGCTGGACCGTTCGATCAGTTACACCAAGCAGCAGCAGGGGCGCCTGCGTCGCCTGTCGGTTGCCGTGGTGCTCGACGACCAGACGACGGTTGCAGCTGACGGAAGCACGACTCGGGTACCGCGGACCGCCGAAGAACTGGCGCGCTTCACCCGGCTGGTACAGGATGCTGTTGGTTTCGATGCGAGCCGTGGTGACAGCGTCAGCGTGATCAATGCCCCGTTCGCTGCTGATTCGCTCGACGAGACGTTCATCGACATTCCGTTCTACTCGCAGCCGTGGTTCTGGGACATCGTCAAGCAAGTGCTCGGCGTCCTGTTCATCCTGGTGTTGGTGTTCGGCGTGCTAAGGCCCGTACTGAACAACCTGACCAACGCCGGCAAGAGCAAGGAATTGCAAACGGTGGGTGGCGATGCCGAACTTGGTGACATGGAAGGCATAGACGGTGCGCTTTCGAGCGACCGCGTCAGCCTGAGCGGCCCGCAGAGCATCATGCTGCCGAGCCCGACCGAGGGATACGATGCGCAATTGAATGCCATCAAGAATCTGGTAGCAGAGGACCCGGGCCGGGTGGCTCAGGTTGTCAAAGAGTGGATCAACGCAGATGAGTGATGCTCGAAATCCCGTCAAGCTGAACAAGGTCGACAAGGCTGCGGTCCTGCTGCTCTCGCTGGGCGAGGCCGATGCCGCACAGGTACTGCGTCACCTCGGGCCGAAGGAAGTGCAGAAGGTCGGCACGGCGATGGCGCAATTGCGCAACGTGCAAAAAAACCAGATTGAACAGGTGATGGGCGAGTTCGTCGAGATTGTTGGCGACCAGACCAGCCTCGGGGTCGGTTCGGATGGCTATATCCGCAAGATGCTCACCCAGGCGCTGGGCGAGGACAAAGCCGGCGGCTTGATCGACCGCATTCTGCTCGGCGGCAACACCAGCGGCCTGGACAGCCTCAAGTGGATGGAGCCACGGGCGGTCGCTGACGTGATCCGCTACGAGCACCCACAGATCCAGGCAATCGTCGTCGCCTACCTAGACCCCGATCAGGCGGGTGAGGTGCTTTCGCACTTCGACCACAAGGTACGGCTCGACATCGTACTGCGCGTATCGTCGCTCAACACCGTGCAGCCGGCCGCGCTGAAGGAGCTGAACCTGATCCTGGAGAAACAGTTCTCCGGCAACGCCAATACCACGCGGGCGACGCTGGGCGGCGTCAAGCGCGCGGCAGACATCATGAACTACCTCGACAGCTCGGTCGAAGGCCAGCTGATGGACGCCATTCGCGATGTGGACGAGGACCTCTCGTCGCAGATCGAGGACCTGATGTTCGTCTTCGACAACCTCGCTGATGTCGACGACCGGGGCATCCAGGTGCTGTTGCGTGAAGTATCCTCGGACGTGCTGGTGCTGGCGCTCAAGGGCGCCGATGACGCCATCAAGGAAAAGATCTTCAAGAACATGTCCAAACGTGCCGGCGAACTGCTGCGTGACGACCTGGAAGCCAAAGGGCCGGTGCGTGTCAGCGAAGTCGAAGGCGCCCAGAAAGAAATCCTCACCATTGCCCGTCGCATGGCCGAAGCCGGAGAAATCGTGCTCGGTGGCAAGGGCGGCGAAGAAATGCTCTAGGTCTAAGCGAGCCGTATGTCCAAGGAAAACCCCAGCGACGTAATCCGTGCGAAAGACGTCAACGTGTTTGATCGCTGGGCCTTGCCGAGCTTCGACCCTCTGGGTGCCGAGCCGGAAGACCCAGAGGTTGACGAGGAGCCGATCGACGACGAGAACTTGTCACGCAGCGAAGACGTGCCGGTCGAGGAAGTCAAACCGCTGACGCTCGACGAGCTCGAGGCAATCCGTCAGGAGGCGTACAACGAAGGTTTCAGCACCGGCGAGAAGGACGGGTTTCACGCCGGTCAGCTCAAAGCCAAGCAGGAGGCCGAGGCGGCGCTTACGCCCAAGCTGGATAGTTTGGAAAAGCTGATGACTCAGCTGCTCGAACCCATCGCCGACCAGGATCGAAACCTTGAACACGCCATGGTCACGCTGGTCAGTCAGCTGGCCCGCGAAGTGATTCAACGCGACCTGCTGATCGATTCCAGCCAGATCCGGCAAGTGTTGCGCGAAGCACTCAAGTTGCTGCCGATGGGCGCCAGCAACGTGCGCATCTACATCAACCCGCAAGATTTCGATCTGGTGAAAGCGCTGCGCGAGCGCCACGAAGAGACCTGGAAAATCGTAGAAGACAGTGATCTGCTGCCCGGCGGCTGCCGCATCGAAACCGAGCAAAGCCGCATCGACGCCAGCGTCGAGACCCGCCTGGGGCAGGCTATCAAGCAGTTGTTCGAACAGCAGCGCGAGAACGCCACCAGTCCACCCGAAGCTGACTTGCACCTGAATCTGGATCCAGGCCTGGACAATCCCGATGCGTCTTGAGCGCACCAGCTTCGCCAAGCGCTTCGAAACCTACGGCGAGGCGATCAAGCTTCCCAGCCAACCGATCCTCGAGGGTCGGTTGTTGCGTATGGTCGGGCTGACACTGGAAGCCGAAGGTTTGCGCGCGGCTGTTGGCAGCCGCTGCCTGGTGATCAACGAGGACAGCTACCATCCGACCCAGGTCGAGGCTGAGGTCATGGGCTTTTCCGGCGGCAAACTCTACCTGATGCCGGTGGGCAGCCTCGCTGGCATTGCACCGGGGGCCCGCGTCGTGCCGCTGGCCAACACCGGACGCCTGCCGATGGGAACCTCGATGCTGGGCCGCGTGCTGGACGGAGCCGGGCGTGCATTGGACGGCAAGGGCGGGATGAAGGCCGAAGACTGGGTGCCGATGGATGGCCCGGTGATCAACCCGCTCAAACGTCACCCCATCAGCGACCCGCTGGACGTGGGGATCCGCAGCATCAACGGCCTGCTCACCGTGGGCCGTGGCCAGCGTCTTGGCCTTTTTGCCGGCACCGGCGTTGGTAAATCGGTCCTGCTGGGCATGATGACGCGCTTTACCGAGGCCGACATCATCGTTGTCGGGCTCATCGGCGAGCGTGGTCGGGAAGTGAAGGAATTCATCGAGAACATCCTCACCGAAGAAAGCATCAAGCGTTCGGTGGTGGTGGCTTCGCCGGCGGACGATGCACCCTTGATGCGCCTGCGCGCCGCCATGTACTGCACGCGCATCGCCGAGTACTTCCGCGACAAAGGCAAAAACGTGCTGTTGTTGATGGACTCGCTGACCCGCTTCGCCCAGGCCCAGCGCGAGATCGCCCTGGCCATCGGCGAGCCGCCCGCGACCAAGGGTTACCCGCCGTCGGTGTTTGCCAAGCTGCCAAGCCTGGTGGAGCGCGCCGGCAACGCGGAAGAGGGCGGTGGCTCGATCACGGCGTTCTATACCGTCTTGTCCGAGGGTGACGACCAGCAGGACCCGATCGCCGATGCGGCGCGCGGTGTGCTCGACGGCCATTTTGTGCTTTCTCGCCGCTTGGCTGAGGAGGGGCATTACCCCGCCATCGACATCGAGGCCTCGATCAGTCGGGTCATGCCGCAGGTAGTCAGCGCCGAGCATATGCGCAATGCCCAGCGCTTCAAGCAACTCTGGTCGCGGTTTCAGCAAAGCCGCGATCTGATCAGCGTCGGCGCCTATGTGCCTGGTGGTGATCCGGAAACCGATCTCGCCATCGCCCGGCAGGCGGAGATGGTTCGCTACCTCCGGCAGGGCCTGAGCGAGGCCGAACATCTGGTCCAGAGCGAAGCGCTGCTGGCCAGCGTATTCAATCCCAAGGCAGCAGGCTAAACCTTGCCGGCCAGCCGAGCGGCGCGCCTGGCGCCGGTGATCGATATGGCCGAGCGTGCCGAGCGAGAGGCTGCGAAGCTGTTTGGACAAGGCCAGACGCAAGTCGCACAGGCCGAAGCCAAACTGGGCGAGTTACGGCAATACTTTGCCGATTACCAGCAGCAGTGGATGGCCCAAGGCAGCCAAGGCGTGTCCGGCCAATGGCTGATGAACTACCAGCGCTTTCTCTCTCAGCTCGAGTCGGCTATCGGACAACAGCAGCGCAGCCTGGATTGGCACCGCAACAACCTCGACAAGCTGCGCGAGCAATGGCAGCAGCGGCGAGCGCGACTCGACGGTCTGCGTAAACTGGTCGAACGCTACCTGCAGGAGGCGAGGACCGCAGCGGACAAGCGAGAGCAAAAGCTGCTGGACGAGTTTTCCCAGCGACTGTCCAGCCGGCCCAAACCCGATTGAAGCTTGCTGTGCCGGACTTTGGGTGCTAAATCTTCATCAGCTTCTTTACAACAGTGCGGCTGGAACTGAAGCTGCAGTCGTTGGACGAGGCGCCAATCGGCGGGCCGGCACCAACCCAGCAATAACGACAGCCGTGGCGAAAGGTCACGACCTCGTTCGAAACAGGAGTGCTAGATGACCATCAGTTCACAGCTATCGGCAGATGGACAGGAGCTGACCATTACGATTCAGGGGCGCTTCGATTTCAACACCCACCAGGCCTTTCGGGACGCCTATCAGAATGCCGGGAGCTCGCCCCGACGCTATGTGGTCGACCTCGACGGCGCGACCTATCTCGACAGCTCTGCTCTGGGCATGTTGCTCTTGCTGCGTGATCACGGCGGCAGCGAAAAAGCCGATATTCGTCTGGTCAACTGCAACCCTGATGTGCGCAAAGTTCTTGCGGTTTCCAACTTCGAACAATTGTTCGCAATAGCCTGATGCCTGGTCGGCTCTCCATACTCATTGCCGAGGATGGTGCGGCTGACCGCATGCTGTTGGCGGCCATCGTTCGCCGCCAGGGCCATCGAGTGACCACCGCGGCCAATGGCGCCGAGGCGATCAGCCTGTTCGAGCGCGAACGTCCGCAGCTGGTGTTGATGGATGCGTTGATGCCAGTGATGGACGGCTTCGAAGCGGCACAACAGATCAAGCGGCTGGCTGGCAATGAACTGGTCCCGATCATCTTTCTCACTTCGCTGACCGAGAACGAAGCGCTGGTTCGCTGTCTTGAGGCGGGCGGCGATGACTTTATCGCCAAGCCGTACAACCCGATCATTCTGGAAGCGAAGATCCAGGCCATGCACCGCTTGCGGCGATTGCAGGCGACTGTCCTGGAGCAGCGCGATCTCATCGGGCGCCGCAACCAGCAATTGCTCGACGAGCAACGAGCGGCCAAGGCGATTTTCGACAAGGTCGCCCACGCCGGCTGCCTGAACGCTCCTAACATTCGTTACCGGCAGTCTCCTCGAGCACTGTTCAATGGCGATCTTTTACTGGCTGCTCAAGCGCCTGCCGGCCGGATGTTCGTGCTGCTCGGCGACTTCACCGGCCATGGTCTGCCGGCCGCGGTAGGCGCCATGCCGTTGGCAGAAACCTTTTACGGGATGACCGCCAAGGGCTATTCGAGCAACCAGATCCTTCGCGATATCAACGCCAAGTTGAAACTGATCCTGCCGGTGGAAATGTTTTGCTGCGCGACCTTTCTCGACATCAACCTCGAGCAGGGGATCCTGCGTGTGTGGAACGGTGGTTTGCCCGACGGTTATCTGCTCAAGGCGGACGGCGATTGGTTGCCTTTGCGGTCCAGGCATCTGCCCTTGGGCGTGCGTGAAGCGTCGTCATTCGATGACAGCTTCGAGACACTCCCCTTGGCGATGGGTGATCGCTTGTTGCTGTTGTCAGACGGGTTGCTGGAGAGCCGCAACGCTGACGATCAGCTGTTTGGCGAACAGCGGTTGCTTGCAGTGATTGAGGCCAACCGCAACCCGGCGACACTGTTTGACGACATTCAGGAGGCGCTGCAGGCGTTTCATGGTCAAATACTTGACGACCTGAGCCTCGTCGAAGTGAGCATGTTGGCCGAGTCGGAGGAGACTGCAGCCCACCTTTCCCATGTCTATCCGTTAGGAAGTCGGGAGTTGCGTCCGCGGGACTGGACGACCTGCTTCGAGCTGCGGCCTGACAGCCTGCGCACGGCCGACCCTTTGCCTATGACGATGCAGCTGCTGCTGCAGATTTCACCCTTGCGCTATCGGGTAGGAACAATTTTCACAGTGTTGAGCGAGCTTTATTCCAATGCCATGGAGCATGGGGTGCTGTTGCTCGATTCGTCGATCAAGAGCGACGCGGAAGGCTTCGCCAGCTATTACCGGGAGCGTCAGCGACGCCTGGAAGCGCTTGACGAAGGGTTCGTGTCCATTGAGTTGACCGTCAAGTCTGAAGGGGGCAGCGGATATCTGCGCATTACTGTCCGCGACAGTGGTCCGGGCTTCGATGTGCAGCGTGCGCTGAATCAGCAGTACTGCAGCGAGCAGCTGGGTGGGCGAGGCCTGCGTATGATCCGCCAGTTAAGCGAGCGCTTTTATTGGCAGCCCGATGGCAAGGTGCTCAACGTGGAGTTTCACTGGGTCGGTCATGCATAATCCGCCGTTTACAGCCAGGAGCATCTCCGTGGCCGAACATCTCGACAGCAGCGTGCTGGGAACCCTTCAAGAAGTGATGGAAGCGGAGTACCCGGTACTGCTGGATACTTTTCTCGTCGATTCGGAAGAGCGACTGCGTCTGTTACAGGCGGCCTGCCGGAGCGGCCAAGCAGAGAGCCTGCGCCAGGCTGCGCACAGTTTCAAAGGGAGCTGCAGCAATATGGGCGCCGCGCTGCTGGCAGAACTTTGTCGCGAGATGGAAGAAACCGCCAGGCGCGATCAGCTCGACGAGGCGCCAGCGCTGATCGAGCGCATCGAGCGCGAATTTGCCATTGTGCGCATTCTCTATCGGGCCGAACGCCAGCGTTGGAGCGGACCTGCCTGATCAACGCCTGTACCGGCAGATCCGCTGTGGGGTCGCTAAGTTGCCTTTGACTCATCACCTCCTGCCGGCTGGCCCGGAGTTTGCTTAGGCATCTACACGTCCCCACTCCCAGCGGAAAGATCCATGGCCGTTTCCCCCGATCTGTTGCTCAATATCAAGGCCCCGACTGCCGCCGCCAAGTCGGCGGGCACATCCCCCAAGCCTGCTCCACAATCCAGTCGGGACGAGGCCTCCAGCTTCGCTAACGTGTACGCAAAAGAGCGTCAGGGCAAGCCTGCCGAGGCGCAAGGTGCGTCGGCGAAGCCAGTCCGAAACAAGGCCGCCGACGACAAGCCGAGTCAGGAAACCGACAAGGCCAGTGGCGTCGAAAAGCCGGCCGCGAACGAGACCGGCAACGATTTGCCGGCCAATCTCGAGACGGTCGATGACAGCGTTCCGACCGCCGAAGCCGAGCTTGATCCGTTGCTGCTGTTCGGCATGGGCGGGCAGGGTGAGGTCAGCACGGAAGCGGTGGTCGAAGAGCCGCCGTTGACGGGCAGTGAGTTTTTGGTTGGTCTGGCGCAGCCACAAGCGGTTGCAGAGGATGTTCCGGCAGATGGCGAAATGGTGCTGGCTGGGCAGCGGACGCTGGACATTCAATCCACCGCTCAGAAGAGCCCTGTAGTGGCGAGCCTCGCTCCGGCCGAAGAGCCCACGTTGGACGCCCAGGAGGCAGTCTCGACGAGCCTGTTGGGTGAAAAGCTGGTCGACGAGGCTGACGAAAGCTCACCGGAAGAAGGCTTCGCCGAGCTACTCGAGCAACTGGAAGCGCCCAAAGAAAGCCGCGCAAACGCCAGCGAAGCCGCGATCAATCGTCTGAACCCCCTGACCCAGGCGATCGCGCAGCAAAACCAGATGCAGCAGATACTCAAGCCGCCAATGGTGCCGGGCCAACCGGTACAGATGCAGCAGTCTGGCTGGAGTGAAGCGGTGGTGGATCGGGTGATGTGGTTGTCGAGCCAGAATCTCAAATCTGCCGAGATCCAGCTTGATCCCGCCGAGCTGGGCCGCATGGAGGTCCGTATCGACATGACCAAGGATCAGACCCAGGTAACCTTCCTCAGTCCGCACGCTGGCGTTCGCGATGCGCTGGAAGGGCAGATGCAGCGATTGCGCGATATGTTCACCCAGCAGGGGATGACAATGGACGTAAACGTCTCTGACCAGTCCCGAGGGTGGCGCGGTGACGGCAGCGGCGGCGAGTCGCGAGACCGAGGCATCGCCGGTGTATCGGCTGCAGGGGAAGATGAGGTCGTGCAAGGCAGCATGGAAATCAGCTCCGCACGTGCCGGTGGCGACCGCGGCTTGGTGGATTACTACGCGTGACCACCGCAGGCTGACCGGAACCGGGCTTCTAGCCCGGTTTTTTTTGCCCGCGCTCATTGCGGTTCCGACTATTCGTCTGCAAAAAGAGGACGCAGCATGGCAATCGTTTACGCTGCCTGTTCGCTAGTCGATACTTTGGCACAGCAGTTGCTCGCATCGTGATGAGGCGAGTGAAAACACTTGTGATGACGGATATTTGGCATGGCAAAGAAACAAGGACCTCCGGACGTCCCGAGTCCTGCGGCTGCGACCGAAGGGAAGGGCAAGCTCAAACTGATCATCATGATCGTCCTCGGATTGCTGCTGGCTGTCGGGGTGTCGGTCGGCGCTACCTTGTACTTCATGTCTAAAGGTGAGGCAGACAAGCCGGCGGACGAGGCTGCAAGCGAAGATGCCGCGCCCCAGCGCCAGGCGGCAATCTACGAGGTGCTGGCGCCGGCTTTCATTGTCAATTTCACCAATGCCGGTGGGCGTCAACGCTACATGCAAGTCAGTGTTGCGCTGATGTCGCGCGATCAGGCAGCGCTCGACGGATTGAAGGAACACATGCCCCTGTTACGCAATCAACTGGTCATGTTGTTCTCCAGCCAGGACTTTGCCAGCCTGGCGACGCCGGTGGGTCAGGAAATGCTGCGTCAGCAGGCGACCGCCAGCGTTCAGGAGCTGGCGCAGAAGGAAATTGGCAAGCTCGCGGTCGAGCAAGTGCTGTTCACCAACTTCGTATTGCAATAGGGGTCGTTCCAGATGGCTGTTCAAGACCTGCTCTCGCAAGACGAGATCGACGCGCTCCTGCACGGAGTTGACGACGGTCTTGTCGATACCGAAAGCGATTCCGAACCGGGCAGCATCAAGAGTTACGACCTGACCAGCCAGGACCGCATCGTTCGCGGACGCATGCCCACCCTGGAGATGATCAACGAACGTTTTGCCCGTTACACACGCATCAGCATGTTCAACCTGCTGCGCCGTTCGGCAGATGTTTCGGTCGGCGGCGTGCAGGTGATGAAGTTTGGTGAGTACATACACTCGCTGTATGTACCGACCAGCCTCAACCTGGTGAAGATCAAGCCTCTGCGCGGTACGTCTCTGTTCATCCTCGACGCCAAGCTGGTGTTCAAGCTGGTGGATAATTTCTTCGGTGGTGACGGTAGGCACGCCAAGATCGAGGGCCGGGAATTCACCCCCACCGAATTGCGGGTGGTGCGAATGGTGCTGGATCAGGCCTTTGTCGACCTCAAGGAAGCCTGGCACGCAGTGCTCGACGTGAACTTCGAGTACGTGCATTCGGAAGTGAATCCGGCGCTGGCCAACATCGTCAGCCCCAGCGAAGTGGTGGTGGTGTCGACGTTTCATATCGAGCTTGAAAGCGGCGGCGGCGATTTCCACGTCACCATGCCGTACTCGATGATCGAGCCGATCCGCGAGATGCTCGATGCAGGTTTTCAGTCCGATGTCAGCGATCAGGACGAGCGCTGGGTCAACGCGCTGCGCGAGGACGTGCTCGATGTGAATGTGCCGCTCAGTGCGACGGTGGTGCGGCGTCAGCTCAAGCTGCGCGAGATTCTCAACATGCAGCCGGGCGACGTGATCCCGGTGGAAATGCCCGAAGACATGATCATGCGCGCCAATGGCATGCCGGCTTTCAAGGTCAAGCTGGGTGCGCATAAGGGCAACCTGGCCCTGCAAGTGCTCGAATCCGTATTGCGACCACGTTGATTCAGTCTTTATTCAATTACCCGCCGGTCGAGGATTAGCGATGGCAGACGAACACGAAAACACTTCCGCCGACGAGCAGGCACTGGCGGATGAATGGGCTTCGGCGCTGGCTGAGGCCGGTGACGCCAATCAGGATGACATCGATGCCTTGCTGAATCAGGGGCCGGCGGCAGCGCCAGCGCCGCCTCGTGCGCCGCTGGAGGAATTTGGTAGCAGTCCCAAGGCGGCCGCGGTGCCCGCTGGTCTGGAAGGCCCTAACCTGGACGTTATCCTGGATATCCCGGTATCGATCTCCATGGAGGTCGGCAGTACCGAAATCAGCATTCGCAACTTGTTGCAGCTCAATCAGGGTTCGGTGGTCGAGCTGGACCGCCTGGCCGGCGAGCCGCTGGATGTACTGGTCAACGGCACGCTGATCGCGCACGGCGAAGTGGTGGTCGTGAACGAAAAATTCGGCATTCGTCTGACTGACGTGATCAGTCCGAGCGAACGCATCAAGAAGTTGCGCTGACATGCGCTTCCTGGCGCTCCCCTCGCTGTTACTGGCTTTGCCAGCGGTGGCCGCTGAGCCCGCAGCAAGCATGAGCAGCAGCGGCATGGGCACGCAGATGACCAAGTTGCTGCTTGGCCTGCTGCTGGTCATCGGGCTGATCTTCCTGCTCGCTTGGCTGTTGCGCCGGATGCAGCAACTGAACCCGCGCAGCAATCAGGCGATCAAGCTGATTTCCAGTCATGCGCTTGGCCCTCGCGAGCGGCTGGTGTTGGTGCAGGTCGGCAGTGAACAGGTTCTGCTTGGTCTGAGCGCCGGACGAATCACCCCATTGCATGTGCTCGAGGAGCCGGTACACCTGCCGGATGCCGAGCCTGCCAACCCGGAGTTTGCCCAGCGCCTGATGGAGCTGCTCGGGCGGGACAATAAGGACAAGCCCTGATGCTTCGATTGTTGTTGGCGGCCCTGCTGATCCTGGCCGCCCCGTTTGCCGTGGGCCAGGATGCAGGAGGGCTGATCAGCCAGGGTGATAACCCCTTGTCGATACCGGCCATTACCCTGAGTACTGACGCGCAGGGACAGCAGGAATATTCGGTCAGCCTGCAGATTCTGCTGATCATGACCGCGCTGAGCTTTATCCCGGCGTTTGTCATGCTGATGACCAGTTTCACCCGGATCATCATCGTTTTTTCCATCTTGCGTCAGGCGCTGGGCCTGCAGCAGACACCGTCGAACCAGATCCTTGTCGGCCTGACCATCTTTCTGACGCTGTTCATCATGGCGCCGGTGTTCGAGCGGATTAACAACGAGGCGGTACAGCCTTACTTGAATCAGCAGCTGTCGGCGCCAGAAGCTATTTCACGCGCCGAGGTGCCGTTGAAAAACTTCATGCTCGCCCAAACCCGCGAGAGTGATCTGGAGCTGTTCGTGCGACTGTCGCGGCGGACCGATATTCAGACTCCGGATGCGGCGCCACTGACCATCCTGGTTCCTGCCTTCGTGACGTCCGAGCTTAAAACCGCTTTCCAGATCGGCTTCATGATCTTCATTCCGTTCCTGATCATCGACATGGTGGTCGCCAGCGTGCTGATGGCGATGGGCATGATGATGCTCTCACCGCTGATCATTTCGTTGCCATTCAAGATCATGCTGTTCGTGCTGGTCGACGGCTGGGGTCTCATCATCGGTACGCTCGCCAGCAGTTTCGGCACGCTCTAGGGCCTAGACGGAGACACTCATGACACCCGAAGTCGCGGTTGACCTGTTTCGCGAAGCGCTCTGGATGACCGCCATGATTGTCGGTGTGCTGGTCGTGCCCAGCCTGCTGGTTGGCCTGGTGGTGGCGATGTTCCAGGCCGCTACTCAGATCAACGAACAAACCTTGAGCTTTCTGCCGCGCCTGTTGGTCATGCTGCTGACATTGATCTGGGCCGGGCCCTGGTTGGTTCGTGAGCTGATGGAGTACACCCAGGGTCTGGTTCAGAACATTCCGCTGATCATCGGCTAGCCATGATGATCGAAGTTTCTCGCAAGCGGTGCGCCAGTGCTTGAGCTCAGCGATGCTCAGATCGGGGCCTGGGTCGGGCAATTTCTGCTGCCGTTGTTTCGGATTGCGGCGTTGCTGATGAGCATGCCGATCATCGGCACCCAGCTGGTGCCAATGCGGATTCGGCTTTACCTGGCGGTCGCGATTGCAGTGGTCCTCGTCCCGGGGTTGCCGGCGGTGCCAGTGGTGGAGGCGTTGAGCGGGCAGGCACTGGTGCTGATTGCGGAACAAATCCTGATCGGGGTCATGCTGGGCTTCGTGCTACAGCTGTTCTTCCAGGTGTTCATAGTCTCCGGTCAGCTGCTTGCCATGCAGATGGGCCTTGGGTTCGCGTCGATGGTCGACCCGGCCAACGGCGTCTCGGTGCCGGTGATTGGCCAGTTCTTCAACATGCTGGTGATTCTGCTGTTCTTCGCCATGAACGGGCACCTGGTGGTGCTGGAAATTCTCACCGAAAGCTTCACGACCTTGCCTGTCGGCGGCTGGCTGGTTGGCACCAACCACTTCTGGGAGGTGGCCGGCAAGCTTGGTTGGGTTCTGGGTGCCGGTCTGCTGTTGGTACTGCCGGCGATCACCGCGCTGCTTGTGGTCAACCTCGCCTTCGGCCTGATGACGCGCGCTGCGCCGCAGTTGAATATCTTCTCGATCGGTTTCCCGCTGACGCTGGTGCTGGGTTTGATCATCGTCTGGATCGGCATGGCCGACATTCTTGCGCAGTATCAGACCTTCGTCAGTGAAGCGCTGGCGATGCTGCGCGAACTGATCGGCCTGCGCTGATGCTCATTTGTTCCTTAACGCTGCCGGAGGCCGAATATGGCTGAGAGCGAAAGCGGCGCCGATAAAAGCGAGGAACCCACGGAGAAACGCATCCGTGAGTCGCGCGAAAAAGGCCAGCTGGCCCGTTCCCGCGAACTGAATACGGTGGCGGTGACACTGGGTGGTATTGGCGGTTTATTGGCGTCCGGCGGCAGCCTGGCCGGCAGCCTGATGGCCATCATGCAGGGCAGCTTCGAATTGAGCCGCGAAACGCTGTTAGACGAAGGCTCTATGGTGAGGCTTTTGATGGGCAGCGGCATGATTGCGTTGGAAGCCATCATGCCGCTGCTGATTGTGCTGCTGCTCGTCTCTATCATCGGGCCGATCTCGCTGGGCGGCTGGCTGTTCTCAGCCAAGGCGATGGCGCCTAAATTCAGCCGTATGAACCCCGGCCCCGGCCTTAAACGGATGTTCTCGACCAAGGCGCTGGTCGAGCTGCTGAAAGCGCTGGGCAAGTTTCTCGCGGTGCTGCTGGTGGCGCTGGCGGTCCTCAGCGCCTACCAGGACGATCTGCTGTCCATCGCCAAACAGCCGCTGGACTTGGCGATCATGCATAGCGTGGAGGTGGTTGGCTGGTCTGCACTCTGGATGGCCTGCGGGTTGATCCTGATCGCTGCAGTGGACGTGCCTTTTCAGCTCTGGGACAACAAACAGAAGCTGATGATGACCAAGCAGGAGGTGCGCGACGAGTACAAGGACAGCGAGGGCAAACCTGAAGTCAAATCGCGGATTCGCCAGTTGCAGCGCGACGCGGCTCAGCGGCGGATGATGCAGGCGGTGCCGGAGGCGGACGTCGTCATCACCAACCCGACGCACTTTGCCGTGGCGCTCAAATACGACGGCAGCAAGGGTGGGGCACCAATGCTGGTAGCCAAGGGTGGGGATTTCGTCGCCCTGAAGATTCGCGAAATCGCCAACGAACATCAGGTGACGGTGCTCGAATCACCGGCTCTGGCGCGAGCGGTTTACTACTCGACTGAGCTCGACCGGGAGATTCCGGCAGGCCTGTATCTTGCGGTAGCCCAGGTCCTGGCCTACGTCTACCAGTTACGCCAGTACCGCTCCGGCAAGGGCAAACGGCCGGATCCGTTGAGCAGCTTGCCGATTCCGCCGGACTTGCGCCGCGATGAATGATCGAATGGGAATACGCTTGGCGTGAAGCGCGAACCTGGCGCCTTGCTGAGGGAGCAAAAGTAGGGATGCGCATGCGAGAGGGATATTGATTGGCCTGCCAGGACAGGTTCTTTCTTCCTCTTTGGCAGAAGCCCACCTACGCATCCGTCAAACCGCGCGCAGGACCCCGTAGGGTGGGCTTCAGCCAACCCTTGCGGGCCTGAAGCTGGCCGGTAAGGCCAGCCTGCCTTATGGCTTAAGCCGCAAGTGGCGTTACTCGATTACCCCACAGGCTACTCGTGCGCCGCCACCGCCGAGCGGTTTGGGCTCGTCGGAATAGTTGTCGCCGCCTTCATGAACCATCAAAGCGTGGCCTTTGAGATCGCCGAGGCTTTTCAGGCGTGGTGCCAGTACCGGTTGATTGGCCTTGCCCTCAGCGTCAACCACCAGGACCGGCAGATCACCCATGTGGCCATCACCCCAGGGTTCGCCATGCTTGCCGGCGTTCTTGGGATCCCAGTGACCGCCAGCCGCAACCGCTGCTGCCGGTTTGCCGTCTTTCTCTGCGGGCTGGCAGCTGCCATTGGCGTGGACATGAAAGCCGTGCGCGCCGGCATTCAGGCCAGACAGGTCGGGACGAAATACCAGGCCCTGATCGGTGGTTTCGATCTTCACGGTGCCGACGGCGCTGGCGATGCCCTGGTCGTTGACCTTGTTCATCTCGACCGTAAGGGTTTCGGCCTGCACGCCCATTGCGGCGCAGCCGGCCATTGCAGCGATTAACCACTGTTTCATAGCACGCTCCTGTTCTGACTGAAGTGGGGCAGCGTTACGCCACCCGTCGACTGTCTGACTACCTCGGCCCAGACGCGTTCGATTGGCCTGCCATGGCCTCGCATGGCCGTACAGAGGCTCGACCAAAACTGGACCTCTTCTTGCTATAGCCCGGACAGGACGCGTTTTGCGTCAATTCTTTGTTCTTGTCTGGCGGGGTCTACGTGGATCGCACGCAACTCATCAATTTCGGCAACGGCCTAGCGGGCGCAGGGCGGGGTAACCTCGGGGTGCCGCTGCTGTTGCTAGTCATGATGGGCATGATGATGTTGTCGGTGCCGCCGTTCCTTCTGGACCTGCTGTTTACCTTCAACATTGCCTTGTCGATCGTCGTGCTGTTGGTCAGCGTCTACGCCCTGCGGCCACTGGACTTTGCCGTATTCCCGACGATCCTACTGGTCGCCACGCTGATGCGGCTCGCGCTCAACGTGGCATCGACACGGGTAGTGCTGATCAATGGCCATGAGGGCGGCTCAGCGGCTGGCCACGTGATCGAGGCGTTCGGCAACGTGGTGATCGGCGGCAACTACGTCGTCGGTATCGTCGTCTTCGCGATTCTGATGATCATCAACTTCGTCGTAGTTACCAAAGGTGCCGGGCGGATCTCCGAAGTCAGCGCGCGCTTCACCCTCGACGCCATGCCGGGCAAGCAGATGGCCATCGACGCTGACCTCAACGCCGGGTTGATCGATCAATCCGAGGCAAAAGTGCGCCGGGTCGAGGTCGCCTCCGAGGCGGACTTTTACGGTTCGATGGACGGTGCGAGCAAGTTCGTTCGCGGCGACGCCATCGCCGGCCTGCTGATTCTGTTCATCAACCTCATCGGCGGCGTCGGCATCGGCATGGCGCAGCACGGCATGAGCTTCAGCGAGGCGGGGCAGGTTTATGCCTTGCTGACCATCGGTGACGGCCTCGTTGCGCAGATCCCTTCGCTCCTGCTGTCGACGGCCGCCGCCATCATGGTGACCCGCGTTACCAGTTCCGAGGACATGGGGCAGCAGGTCAACCGGCAGATGTTCGCCTCGCCCAAGGCGCTGGCGGTATCGGCGGGCATCATGATTGCCATGGGCCTGGTGCCGGGCATGCCGCACATGTCGTTTCTCGGCCTTGGTGCGGTAGCTGCAGGTGGCGCCTACTGGATCTGGCACCGTCAGAAGCAGGTCACGCAACAGGCCGAGCAGGAGGTGCAGAAGCAGCAGGAAATGCTCCCTGCCCAGCGGGCCGCCGAGACCAAGGAACTGGGCTGGGATGATGTGACGGCGGTGGATATGGTCGGCCTGGAGGTCGGTTACCGGCTGATCCCCCTCGTCGACCGCAATCAGGGTGGACAGTTGCTGGCCCGGATCAAGGGCGTGCGCAAAAAGCTGTCCCAGGATCTCGGCTTTTTGATGCCGTCGGTGCACATTCGCGACAATCTCGACCTGCTGCCCAACGCCTACCGCTTGACGCTGATGGGTGTGAGCCTGGCGGAAGCCGAGGTGTATCCGGATCGCGAGCTGGCAATCAATCCGGGGCAGGTATTCGGCCCGCTCAACGGCATCGCCGCCAAGGACCCGGCTTTCGGGCTGGAGGCGGTATGGATTGAAGCCAGCCAGCGCGATCAGGCGCAATCGCTCGGCTACACGGTGGTCGATGCCAGTACTGTGGTGGCGACGCACCTCA
The DNA here is from genome assembly GCF_053470365.1 of Stutzerimonas tianxiuensis. Taxonomy (NCBI): domain Bacteria; kingdom Pseudomonadati; phylum Pseudomonadota; class Gammaproteobacteria; order Pseudomonadales; family Pseudomonadaceae; genus Stutzerimonas; species Stutzerimonas tianxiuensis. Next base: position 81,722 of record NZ_JBPVWS010000002.1, read on the forward strand.
ACCAGATACTGCACAAGCATGCCCATGAATTGCTCGGGCATGAGGAAGTTCAGCAGCTACTGCAATTGCTGGCCAAGAGCTCGCCCAAGCTCGCCGAGGAGCTGGTGCCAGGGATGATTTCCTTGTCCACGTTGCTCAAGGTGCTGCAGGCGCTGCTGCAGGAGCAGGTGCCGGTGCGTGACATCCGTACGATAGCCGAGGCCATCGCCAACGTCGCTGCCAAGAGTCAAGATCCCGCCGCAATGGTAGCGGCAGTACGTGTCGCGCTGTCTCGTGCAATCGTGCAAAACGTTGTCGGGCTTGAGCCGCAGCTGCCTGTGATCACCCTTGAACCCAGGTTGGAACAGATATTGCTCAATAGTCTTCAGAAGGCTGGGCAAGGCTCGGAAGATGGCATTCTCCTCGAGCCGGGAATGGCCGAAAAGTTGCAACGTTCTCTGGTAGAAGCGGCACAGCGTCAAGAAATGTTAGGTAAGCCGGCGATTCTGCTGGTGGCAGGTCCAGTCCGCGCGATGCTGTCGCGGTTTGCCCGCCTCGCCGTACCGAACATTCATGTCCTGGCCTATCAGGAAATACCGGATAACAAGCAGGTCACCATCGTTTCAACGGTGGGTCAGAATTAACTGAGGGCTACAGGCCATGCAGGTCAAACGTTTCTTCGCAGCCGACATGCGTATCGCCATGAAGATGATTCGTGACGAGCTGGGCGCTGACGCCGTGATCACGGGAAACCGTCGGGTCGCTGGCGGCGTCGAGCTGACCGCTGTGCTTGATTATCCGATGGAATCGGCTGTGGCGAAGCAGCCTAATCCGGCTCTCGAAGCCGAGCTGCGCAAGACTCAGGCGCGACTTGCCAGTGCCCACGCCGAAATCAGCGCGCCAGCGCGCGGTTCGGCTGGTCAGGATCGTCAGCTGCTTGACGAGAAGCCCGCAGCTGCGCCCCAGGTAACCCCCGGCGCCGCGAGCCCGTCGTTCGAATCGCGTGCGGTCGAGGCGATGCAGTCGGAGTTGCAGGGTCTGCGTGAACTGATCGAAGTGCAGCTCGGTTCGATTGCCTGGGGGCAGGAGCAGAGCCGCCGTCCGCAACAGGCTGGCCTCTGGCGCCGCCTGCAGCGCATCGGTTTGCCGGCCGAACTGTCTCGCGCCTTGCTTGAAAAAGTCTCCACCGTATCGGAGCCACGCCAGGCCTGGCGGATGTTATTGGCTCATCTGGCGCAATCGATCAAGGTGACCAAGGTCGAGCCGCTGGAAGAGGGCGGGGTGATCGCTCTGGTCGGCCCAGCCGGTGCCGGCAAGACGACCACCCTGGCCAAGCTCGCTGCACGCTACGTGCTCAAGCACGGCCCGCAGAGCATCGCTCTGGCGAGCATGGACAACTATCGGATTGGGGCTCAGGAACAGCTGAAAACACTGGGGCGTATTCTCGACGTACCGGTTATTCAGCTGGACCCGAGTCAGCCCTTGAGCAAAACACTAGCGCCGCTGGCTCGTAAGCGCCTGATTCTTGTCGATACCGCTGGTCTACCCGCGGGTGACTCGATGATGAAGGTGCAGCTCGAAGCGTTGGCGGACCGTGGCATCAAGGCGAAAAATTATCTGGTTCTGCCAGCGACCAGCCAGAGCCAGGTGCTCAAGGCGACCTGGCACAATTACCGCCGTTGCGGGCTGGCTGGCTGCATCCTGACTAAACTGGATGAGGCCGGCAGCCTGGGCGATGTGTTGGGGCTTATCATCAGTCAGCATCTGCCTATCGCTTACCTCGCCGATGGGCCGCGTATTCCGGACGACCTGCATCTGCCTCGCAGTCACCAGTTGGTCAGTCGTGCGGTGAGCTTGCAATCGGAAGAGAATCCGAGCGAGGAAACCATGGCTGACATGTTCTCCGATCTTTACAACGGTTCTCGGAAGGTCGGATGAACGCTTTGCTACGTGTGACACACAAAGAAGACGCGTTCGGGCTGAACGCATCGATGGCCCTAGGGCTCCAGCAAGAGATAGGCGTGTGAAAATGGGTATGCATCCCGTACAGGTTATTGCAGTGACCGGCGGCAAAGGTGGCGTCGGCAAGACCAACGTATCGGTCAATCTGTCCTTGGCGCTGGCCGATCTCGGGCGTCGGGTCGTATTGCTCGACGCCGACCTTGGTCTGGCCAACGTCGATGTGTTGCTCGGCCTGACAACCAAACGCACCCTGGCTGATGTCATTGCCGGTGAATGCGATCTGCGTGACGTGCTGATCCAGGGGCCGGGCGGCATCCGCATCGTGCCGGCCGCATCCGGCACGCAGAGCATGGTGCAGCTATCGACGCTGCAGCACTCCGGCCTGATCCAAGCGTTCAGCGATATCGGCGATGACATCGATGTGCTGATCATCGACACCGCCGCCGGCATTGGTGACGGGGTAGTGAGCTTTGTGCGCGCCGCACAGGAAGTGCTGCTGGTGGTGACCGACGAACCCACGTCGATCACCGATGCCTACGCGCTGATCAAACTGCTCAATCGCGACTACGGCATCAGCCGCTTCCGGGTACTGGCCAACATGGCCCATGCGCCGCAGGAAGGCCGCAATCTATTCGCCAAGTTGACCAAGGTGACTGAGCGCTTCCTGGACGTGGCGCTGCAGTATGTAGGCGCGATTCCTTACGATGAGTCTGTGCGCAAGGCCGTGCAGAAGCAGCGCGCCGTTTATGAAGCTTACCCCCGTGCAAAGTGTTCGCTGGCGTTCAAGGCCATCGCGCAGAAAGTTGACACCTGGCCGTTGCCGGCAACGCCACGCGGTCATCTGGAGTTCTTTGTGGAGCGCCTGGTAAGGCCCGCCGCAGAGCCTAACGAACAATAGCGGCTGGATTCGGTATGTATTACAGCAAAGCTCAGGCTAAAGACTCGCAGTACCAACTCATCGATCAATACGCGCCGCTGGTCAAACGCATTGCTTACCACCTCCTGGCGCGTTTGCCGGCGAGCGTGCAGGTCGACGACCTGATGCAGGCTGGGATGATCGGCTTGCTGGAAGCGTCAAAGAAATATGACGCCGGCAAGGGTGCGAGTTTCGAGACTTACGCGGGTATTCGCATACGCGGTGCGATGCTCGACGAGGTGCGCAAGGGTGATTGGGCGCCGCGTTCGGTACACCGGAATTCGCGCATGGTCAGTGAGGCGATTCGGGCAATTGAGGCCAGAACAGGACGCGACGCTAAAGATCAGGAAGTTGCGGCCGAACTTAAATTGAGTCTCGATGAGTACTACGGCATTCTGGGCGACACCTTGGGCAGCCGCCTGTTCAGCTTCGATGATCTGCTTCAGGAAGGTGAGCATGGGGAGTTCGAGGAGGATGCTGCCAGCACCCATCCGGAACCGTCCCGCGATCTCGAAGACGAGCGTTTTCAACAGGCGTTGGCTGAAGCCATCGGCAACCTGCCCGAACGTGAAAAGTTGGTGCTTTCGCTGTATTACGACGAAGAGTTGAACTTGAAGGAAATCGGTCAGGTACTGGGCGTCAGTGAATCGCGGGTGAGCCAATTGCACAGTCAGTGCGCGGCACGTCTGCGGGCTCGTCTTGGCGAGTGGCGCGCGCGTTAACGACCGGTTTGCAACAAAGCATTAGAGACCGCTTACGAGCTTCATTCATGAGGCCCGCAAACAGACCGTGAGCAGGTCTCGGATTCGGGTTTACGGAGGTGTACTTGGACAAGAACATGAAAATCCTCATCGTCGACGATTTTTCGACCATGAGACGGATCATCAAGAACCTCTTGCGCGATCTGGGCTTTACCAATACCGCCGAAGCGGACGACGGCACTACTGCTTTGCCAATGCTGAAGAGCGGAAGTTTCGATTTTCTCGTCACCGACTGGAACATGCCCGGCATGAGCGGCATCGACCTGCTGCGCGCTGTGCGCGCCGACGAGCGCCTCAAGCACCTGCCGGTGTTGATGGTGACCGCCGAGGCGAAGCGCGATCAGATCATCGAGGCCGCGCAGGCTGGCGTTAACGGATACGTGGTCAAGCCATTCACGGCTCAAGTGCTCAAAGAAAAGATCGAAAAGATCTTCGAGCGCGTCAACGGCTGAAGCAGTAACGCCGCGAGGGCACTATGACGCAAGCAGACCAAGGCCTGGCAGAGTTCGAAGCGACTCTGAGGGCTCATGCACCCCAATTGATTGAAAGTCTGCAGCAAGGCCGCTTCGAAGAAGCGACGCAGATGTTTAACGAGCTCAATCAGGCGCGCAACCTGGGGCTGTACCAGGAAGTCGGCAAGCTCACGCGTGAGCTGCACAACGCCATCGTCAAGCTCGAAATGGACACCTGTGCGACGGGGGGTGATCCGTCGCCAATCACCGACGCCACGGACCGATTGTCCTACGTGGTGGAGATGACCGAAAAAGCGGCCAACCGCACCATGGACCTGGTTGAGGAATCGGCGCCGCTGGTGAACTACGTCAGCTACGAAGCCCAGAGCCTGACTGCCGATTGGCAGCGCTTCATGCGTCGCGATATGAACGCTGAACAGTTCCGCGACCTGGTCAAACGCATCGATCAGTTTCTCCAGCGCAGCATGAACGATGGCAGTCAGCTGTCGCAGAACCTTAGCGAAATCATGCTGGCCCAGGATTTCCAGGACCTTACCGGTCAGGTGATCAAAAGGGTGACCCGGCTCATTACCGAACTCGAAAGTAACCTGCTTAATCTGGTGCTGATGGCAGGCCAGGTTGACCGCGTGGCGGGCATCCAGCATGACCGCGAAGCGATGCGCGCCGAGCAGGAACTAAAAAAACAAGAAAAACAGCCTTCCAATGGTGAAGGTCCGCAGATGCATGCCGATATACGTGAAGACGTCGTTTCCGGGCAGGACGATGTCGATGATCTGCTTTCGAGCCTGGGCTTTTAGGGGAAGTTAAATATGAGCTTCGACGCCGATGAAGAAATCCTCCAGGATTTCCTGGTAGAGGCCGGCGAGATTCTCGAACTATTGTCAGAGCAGCTGGTGGAGCTGGAAAGCAGCCCCGATGACACAGCCTTGCTCAATGCGATTTTTCGCGGTTTCCATACGGTAAAAGGCGGTGCCGGGTTTCTCCAGCTACATGAGCTGGTGGAATGCTGCCACATCGCCGAAAACGTCTTCGACATCCTGCGCAAGGGTGAACGTCGCGTCGACTCGGAATTGATGGATGTCGTTCTCCAGGCTCTGGACTCCGTCAATGAAATGTTTAGCCAGGTGCGCGAGCGTACCGAGGTAACCCCGGCGACCCCTGAGCTACTGGCAGCGCTGGCCCGCTTGGCTGAGCCGGCCGGTGCGCAGGAACCTGTGGTCGAAGCCCCTGTCGAGGCTGAACCCGAGCCTGCGGTTACTGCCGATAGCGAGTTCGAGCAGTTTCTTGGCGCGCTGGAAGAGTCTGTCGAGACCCCAGCCTCCAGTGCCGCTGACGAGATCACCGACGAGGAGTTCGAATCGTTGCTTGATCAACTCCACGGAAAAGGCCAGTTCGCGGCTGAGCAGGACGCAAAGCCGGCAGCATCGGCGGCGGCTGTTGTGCAACCGTCTGCCAGCGACGAGATCACTGATGATGAGTTCGAGGCGCTGCTCGACCAGCTGCATGGCAAAGGCCAGTTCGCCGAGCCGGTGGCAGCCGCACCCGCTGAAGCGGCGGCCAAGCCTGTAGCTGCTGGTGGTGACGACATTAGCGACGACGAGTTCGAAGCGCTGCTGGACCAGCTGCATGGAAAAGGAAAGTTTGAGCCCGACGCGGCTGCACCAGTTGCGGCTGCAGTTGTGCCTGTTGCTAAGCCCGCAGCGGTTACCGCGCCTGCGGAAAAGAAGGCTGCGCCTGCGAAGCCAGCTGTAAGCACCGTTGCGAGCAAAGCCGCTGTTCCGGCTAAAGCAGAGCCTGCATCCAAGCCTGCCGCCGCACCGGAGAAGCCCGCGAGCGAGGCGGAGACAACCGTTCGAGTCGATACCGCCCGACTTGATGAAATCATGAACATGGTTGGTGAGCTGGTGCTGGTGCGTAATCGCCTGGTGCGCCTGGGCTCCAACAGTGCCGATGAAGCCATGGCCAAGGCCGTGTCCAACCTCGATGTGGTGACCGCTGATCTGCAAAGTGCCGTGATGAAAACGCGCATGCAGCCGATTAAGAAGGTTTTTGGCCGCTTCCCGCGTCTGGTTCGCGATCTGGCTCGCAGCCTCAAGAAAGAGATCAATCTAGAGCTGGTCGGTGAAGAAACCGATCTGGACAAGAACCTTGTCGAGGCGCTGGCCGATCCACTGGTGCACTTGGTGCGCAACGCGGTGGACCACGGCATCGAAACTCCGGAAGAGCGCGAAGCCGCAGGCAAGCCGCGCACCGGCAAGGTCGTGCTTTCCGCTGAACAGGAAGGCGACCATATCCTGTTGCTGATCACCGATGACGGTAAAGGCATGGATGCGGACGTCTTGCGTGCGAAGGCAGTTGAGAAAGGTTTGCTCGATAAAGACGCCGCCGACCGACTGAGCGATCTGGAATCTTACAACCTGATTTTTGCGCCGGGCTTCTCGACCAAGACCGAAATCTCCGACGTGTCCGGCCGCGGCGTCGGTATGGATGTTGTCAAGACCAAGATTTCGCAGCTCAACGGCACGGTCAACGTCTTTTCCAACAAGGGCCAGGGCTCGCGCGTTGTGATCAAGGTGCCGCTGACGCTGGCGATCATGCCGACCCTGATGGTGATGCTCGCCAACCAGGCGTTCGCCTTCCCGCTGGTCAGCGTCAATGAAATTTTCCACCTCGACCTATCCCGTACCAATGTGGTTGACGGTCAGGAGGTCGTGATAGTCCGGGACAAGGCGCTGCCGTTGTTCTATCTCAAGCGCTGGCTGGTGCACGGAGCCGAGCTCGAAGAGCAGCGTGAAGGGCACGTAGTGATCCTCAACGTCGGCAATCAAAGTATCGGCTTCGTCGTCGATCAGCTGGTGGGGCAGGAGGAGGTGGTGATCAAGCCGTTGGGCAAGATGCTGCAGGGCACTCCGGGGATGTCCGGCGCGACTATCACCGGCGATGGTCGTATCGCCTTGATCCTGGACGTCCCGAGCATGCTCAAGCGTTACGCGCGCCGGATCTGATCAGTAGGCAGCGGTTTCTTCTCGGACCGCTGTCGCTAGGAGTTGTTTTATGGCAGTCAAGGTCCTGGTGGTGGACGATTCCGGTTTCTTCCGCCGCCGTGTATCGGAGATCCTTTCTTCAGACTCGAATATCCAGGTGATCGGAACCGCGACCAACGGGCGCGAGGCTATCGACCAGGCGCTGGCGCTGAAACCGGACGTCATCACCATGGATTACGAGATGCCAATGATGGACGGTATCACCGCCGTCCGGCAGATCATGCAACGCTGCCCAACGCCAGTGTTGATGTTCTCCTCGCTTACCCATGAAGGCGCGCGGGTCACGCTCGATGCGCTGGATGCGGGGGCCGTTGATTTTCTGCCCAAGAATTTCGAGGACATCTCGCGAAATCCGGACAAGGTAAAGCAGCTGCTCTGCGAGAAGGTTCATAGCATCTCGCGCAGCAATCGCCGTTTTAGCAGTACTGTCACCGCTCCGGCAGCCACGACCCACGCAGCGCGCCCGGTCGGCGGCAGCCCTTCGGGTATCACCTCTCATGCGAGGTCTTCGGCGCCGGTCCATACAGCTCAAGCTCCAGCTTCGGCGCCTCGTCGCAAGTCGTACCGACTGGTTGCCATTGGCACCTCGACCGGTGGGCCGGTTGCGCTTCAGCGCGTACTGACGCAACTGCCCGGCAATTTTCCGGCGCCTATCGTGCTGATCCAGCACATGCCGGCTGCGTTTACCAAAGCCTTCGCTGAACGTCTGGACAAGCTCTGCAAGATCAGCGTCAAAGAAGCAGAAGATGGCGATGTACTTCGCCCTGGCTTGGCACTTCTGGCGCCGGGCGGTAAACAGATGATGGTCGACGGGCGCGGCACGGTACGCATTCTGCCGGGCGATGAGCGCCTCAATTACAGGCCTTGCGTTGACGTTACCTTTGGTTCAGCCGCCAAGGCCTACGGAGACAAAGTGCTGGCCGTAGTGCTGACCGGGATGGGTGCTGACGGCCGCGAAGGGGCGAGGATGCTCAAGCAGAGCGGTAGCCAGGTGTGGGCTCAGGACGAGGCCAGCTGTGTGATCTATGGCATGCCGATGGCGGTGGTCAAGGCCAACCTCAGCGACGCCGTTTACGGGCTCGATGACATTGGTCGCCACTTGAGCGAGGCGTGCATCTAATGGATGTACTCAGCCTGATTGGGCTGGTGCTCGCATTCGTCGCCATTGTTGGGGGTAATTTCCTAGAGGGTGGGCATGTTTCGGCGCTGCTCAACGGGCCGGCTGCGCTTATCGTTCTCGGCGGTACGCTCGGGGCAGTGTTGTTGCAGACGCCCATGCCGGTGTTCATGCGTGCGATGTCGGTGATGGGCTGGATTTTTTTCCCGCCGCGCATCGACATGGTTCGTGGAATCAGTCTGGTCACGGGATGGAGTGCCACGGCGCGCAAGGAGGGGCTGCTTGGCCTCGAGCCGATCGCCGAAACCGAGCCGGATCCTTACGCTCGCAAAGGCCTGCAGCTGCTGGTCGATGGTGCTGAGCCGGAAGTGATTCGCAGCATTCTCGAAGTTGATCTGTACACCCAGGAAACCCGCGATCTCAGGGCGGCGAAAGTATTCGAGAGCATGGGCGGCTACTCGCCCACGGTAGGCATTATCGGTGCGGTGATGGGGCTGATACATGTCATGGGCAACCTCGCCGATCCCAGCCAGCTGGGCAGCGGTATCGCGGTTGCATTCGTTGCCACCATCTATGGCGTGGCCTTTGCCAACTTGCTGGTGTTGCCGATGGGCAACAAGCTCAAGAGTGTGGTGCAGAAGCAGACCGCTTACCGCGAAATGTTGCTCGAAGGCGTTCTATCGATCGCCGAAGGAGAAAACCCTCGCTCCATCGAAATGAAACTCCAGGGTTTCATCGATTAATGACACAAGGGCAACGCTGCGTAAGCTCGGCGCTGCGGATCTGGGACTGAACATGGCAAAGACTGCAACCAAGACGTTCTACCCAAGTGCCGCTAAGGTGAGCCTGTTCATTTGTTGCGCCTGGCGTGTGGTGATCTGATCATGGCTCGTCGCCGCAGTCACGAAGAGCCCGAGAATCACGAGCGTTGGTTGGTCTCCTACGCGGACTTCATCACACTGCTGTTTGCCTTTTTCGTGGTGATGTATTCGATCTCCTCGCTCAACGAGGGCAAATACAAAATCTTGTCCGACTCGTTGGTAGGCGTTTTCAATCAGGTCGACCGCGCCGTCAAACCGATTCCGATTGGTGAAGAGCGGCCGCGGACTACGCAGCCAGATGTATCCCAGATCGATGAGCCGCAATCATCGCAGCAGCCAATCGATCCGCTGCAGAGCATCATGAAGAGCATGCAGGCGGCTTTCGCCGATCTTATCGGTTCCAATCAGCTGACCATTCGCGGTAATGAGCTGTGGGTGGAAATCGAGCTGAATTCGAGCTTGCTGTTCCCCAGTGGCGATGCGCTGCCCAACGACCACGCGTTCGATCTCCTGGAAAAGGTCGCCGGGATTCTGGCACCGTTCGATAATCCGATTCACGTCGAAGGCTTCACCGATAACCTGCCCATCAACACGGCGAAGTACCCGACTAACTGGGAGCTGTCCGCAGCGCGGGCTGGCAGTGTGGTGCGGATGCTGGCTGCTGACGGTGTCGACCCGGCGCGCATGGCGGCGGTAGGGTACGGCGAGTTCCAGCCTATCGCAGACAACGCCACCGCCGAGGGCAGGGCGCGTAATCGTCGCGTGATTCTGGTCATCTCCCGAAATCTCGATGTGCGTCGCAGCGTCAGTGGGGTAGGAAGCGCAAATGCCCGACCGGTCGTGGGCAGCGCCCAAACTGGCACACAACGTGCTGCTCCCTCTGATCGTTAGGTGCCGCTCGCGGCGTCGTCAATTCTCCGTCGTTGGCCAAAGCCGAGACGGCCGGTCCCGGTCTGGTTCGATCCGGATGGAAAAAGAGTTATGAGAGTCTGGGCAGTAGCCAACCAAAAAGGCGGAGTGGGTAAAACCACTACCTCCATTGCACTTGCCGGTTTGCTGGCCGATTCCGGCAAGCGGGTCGTAGCGCTGGATCTCGATCCCCACGGCTCGATGACGAGCTATTTCGGCCACGATCCGGATAACCTCGACCACAGTGTTTTCGACCTGTTCCAGCATCAGGGAACCGTTCCCGAGGGGCTGCCCTGGCAGCTGCTGCTGCCAACCAGCCATGAGCGTCTCTCCTTGCTGCCGTCCAGTACAGTGCTGGCGACGCTGGAGCGCCAGTCGCCGGGCCAGAACGGTCTCGGCCTGGTCATCGCCAAGAGTCTTTCGCAGCTCTGGCAGGATTTCGATTACGCCATAATCGACAGCCCGCCGCTGCTTGGCGTGCTGATGGTGAACGCGCTGGCCGCCAGCCAGCAGCTGATCATCCCGGTGCAGACCGAATTCCTGGCCATGAAAGGACTGGAGCGCATGGTCAGCACGCTGAGTATGATCAACCGCTCACGCCGGCAGGCCTTGCCTTACACCATCGTGCCGACCATGTTCGATCGTCGCACCCAGGCCTCGATGAACACACTTAAGGTCTTGCGTAACGGCTACCAGGAGCACCTCTGGCAAGCCTTCATTCCGATTGACACACGGTTGCGTGATGCCAGTCGCGCCGGCCTTACGCCATCGCAGCATGACCCCAGTAGCCGAGGCGTGCTTGCCTATCGCGCACTGCTCAAAACACTGCTGGCGGCGCAAGCGTCGCCAGAGGTGGCCTGAATGACGACGTACGGCCGCGTTCGCAGTTCAAGTTCGCCCTGGGTGCGGCCGATAGCCTATTCAGTGGGTTCGCACGAGTTGGTTCCATGAGTCGTACTGTTCTTAAAGAAAGCCGATCACAACAGACGCTACAGTCGTATCTCGACGCCCTGTTGCAGGACGCCATCATTGGATTGACCGAATCGGTCAGTCCAGACGAGTTCCAGGCTGCCGTGCTCGAGGAGCAGCAACGCGACACACAGCGAGTGGTTGCGCTGCGTCCGGTTACTCTGCCTCAACCTGAAACTGTGGCCGCTCCGGTGATAGTCGAGGCTCAGGCGTTACTGGAATTGCCGCCCGAATTACCCGTGGAAGCACCGCTTGCACCGGTCGAGCCGATTGCCATTTTCGAGTCGCAGGGGCAGGCTCCGGTTGGTCCTCCCGCGATCCCCAGTGGTCAGCCGGAGTGGGGTGAAGAGCCGTTCGAGTGCTTGTTGTTTGATGTGGCCGGGCTGACGCTGGCGGTGCCGCTGGTGAGTCTCGGCTCGATCTATCCGCTTGCCGGACAGGAGCTCACGCCTCTTTTCGGTCAGCCCGCCTGGTTCCTCGGTATCTTGCCGAGCCAGGCCGGCAATCTGAAGGTTCTGGACACAGCACGCTGGGTCATGGCTGAACGGTATCGCGACGATTTCCGCGACGGACTTCAGTACGTGATTTCTGTGCAGGGATATGAGTGGGGGCTGGCAGTGCATCAGGTCAGTCGCTCGATTCGTCTGGACCCGAAAGAAGTGAAGTGGCGCACTCAGCGCACTCAGCGGCCCTGGCTGGCCGGTACGGTGATCGACCACATGTGTGCGCTGGTGGACGTGACCGCGCTCGCCGAGCTGATCGCCAGCGGTGCGACCCGACATCTTAAGGGCGTCCCGTCGTAAACGAATTGAACAAACACAGGGGCACACAAGCGCCCCGAGTAACCGATAGAATCAACCGCCAGTGCGGTACATGAAGAGGTGGGGCTATGAAGATGACTTCCGCACAGGGTTCCGATGATCCGGTCCTGCAATGGGTAACCTTCCGACTGGATAACGAGACCTATGGCATCAACGTGATGCAGGTCCAGGAAGTGCTGCGTTACACCGAAATTGCCCCGGTGCCGGGTGCTCCCAGCTATGTGCTGGGCATCATCAACCTGCGTGGCAACGTCGTTACGGTGATCGATACGCGCCAGCGCTTTGGTCTCGACACGGCGCCGGTATCGGACAACACCCGTATCGTCATCATCGAGGCTGACCGCCAGGTCGTCGGCATCCTCGTCGACAGCGTGGCTGAGGTGGTCTACCTGCGCCAATCGGAAATCGAGACTGCGCCTAACGTCGGTAACGATGAATCTGCGAAGTTCATCCAGGGCGTGTGCAACAAGAACAATGAGCTGCTGATTCTGGTCGAACTGGACAAGATGATGAGTGAAGAAGAATGGGCGGAACTTGAGAGCATCTGAAACATGATTGCGTCGCTGGTAGCGGCGGTCGTTGCGCTTGCCTTGTGCTGCCTCGCATTGCTCGGCTGCTGCATCTGGCTGTTTCGCCGCCAGCGCCAGCAGGTTGAGACGCAAGCACGCGAAGACGCTATCCGCGACAAACGCATCAAAGCGCTCAGCGCCCGTCTGGACAACTATCTGGAAAGCAACGTGCGAATGGGCAAGGACCTGCATGATCTGTCGCGTATCGTTGCCCCGTTGCCGGAAAAGCTGGGCCAGCTCGAGCAGCGCGATCCAAACAATTTCTCTTTTTCTCAGGCGGCCAAACTGGTTGGTATGGGCGCCAGTGTCGATGATCTGACGCAGTCTTGCGGCTTGTCCCAATCTGAAGCCGAATTGATGCGCAAATTGCATCAGGCGCGGCGCGAGTCCGATTAGCGCGCAGATTCCCCCGCTGCGTCGGGCGTTAAAACGTCGGCCGCCGACCGTGGCATTGAACGATATGACTGTTGCTTCCTCCAATCTGGACAAGGTTTCACCATGTCTGGTGAAGGCCTGTGCCCGAGGGCAAGGAGGATGTGATGCTGCGCATTCTGATGCTGTGCCTGCTGGCGAGCCCCGCTTGGCTCAGCGCAGCGGAAGCGCCATCACATGTGAACGGTGCGATGACCGTCAACGTGTATCAGGCTCGGCAACTTCATGCGCTTGGCGCGGTGTTCATCGATGTGCGACCCAGGCGCGAGTGGGTCTGGGGGCATGTCGAAGGCGCGGTGCACATGAGTCTGGCACATGAGTTCTTTGGGCTGTCGCGGACCGAGTGGCCAAGAAGCGTGCCTCTGGTGATCTATTGCAACAGCGACGTTTGCCCGGCGAGTGCCGAGGCGGTGCGCCTGGCGGTCGCGTGGGGCTATCAGCAGGTTTTTTATTTCCGTGAAGGCTACTTCGCCTGGATGCTGGCTGATCTGCCGCAGGAGAAGGGCCACATAGATGACGTCACGACGCTCAACGCTCAGGCCCATTGAGCAGCGGAAGCGTCGATGGGTCTTTATGGGTGCTAAAGCCTGGCGGGCATTTGCCTTTTAGATACCAGGCAAAAGCGATGATCTCCGCGATGGTGCGGTAAAGCGCTTCGGGGATCGCATCGCCCAACTCCAGGCGCGCCAACAACTTTACCAATTCGGCATTTTCGTAAATTGGCACGTCGTGTTCGCGAGCGATTGCCAGAATCGCTTCGGCCAGTTCATCGTCGCCCTTTGCTGACAGGGTCGGTGCGGTGGCGCCGTCATAGGTCAGTGCGATGGCCTGGCGCGGTGTCTGGTGGGTCATGCGGTTTCATCCACGAAGCGTTGATCCAGTGAAGTGCGAGGTCCCTGCGGCGGCGTTCCCTGTCGACAGGCCAGCTCACCAACATTTAATCCTGCTGTGACCAGTCGCTGACGCAAGTGCTCAAGCTCTGCCGAGATCAGCTCGGCAGTACCGCTGCGTTCGGCCCAGATCTGACTCGAAAGACTGCCCTGCAGCAGTTGTGCCTGGACTTGCAACGGACCGAGTGGCGCGACATCGAACGCGAGTTCGACCTTCCACAGCGTTTCAGGTTTTTCCTTGCGGTTTTGTTGGGGTTCGTCTTCACGTTGAAACTTTACTTGCAGCGGGACGATATCGCGCTGGTCGCGCATTGGCACCTCGAGCTGCCAGGTCGTGACCTGGGTGCCGTCCGGACTGGTCTGGGTCTGGGCAAGGCTGGACAGTTGATGCGTCTGTAGGCGCGACACTGCCGCCGCCGCTAGTTTCAGCATCAGCTCAAGGTCGGGCTCTTCGTCGGCATTCGGCAGTAAACGGCTCGACAAGGGGAAATTTTGCGCCAGCTGGCGTGGGTTTGGCTGGCCAAGCGCACCGAGCGCGTTGCGGGCGAAGGCTGGCAGAGCCTGGCCGAGGCTGGCACCTGCCTGCGCGGCTGCTAGCGCGCCCCCACCTGGCAGGCCCGGCAGTTGCGCGATCAGGCGGAGCAGGGTCGCCTTCATGTCGGACGGCAGATCGCTTGCTTCGCCGCGCAGGAGGTTGCCTTCTAGAAAAACCCCACTGCGCGCCAGCGCCTGTGCCAAGGCCTTGGCATCGCCAAGCTGTTGCATGTCCGGCACCAGGCCTAGCAGGCGTTCGGCTGCCCCACGCAATTGCTCGGGCAGTGCCGCGCTGGGTGCGAGCGCGGTGAGCAGCCCTTCTATCGAGCCTTGGCGACTGTGTTGTGCGGTCAGTTGTTGGCCCAGCATCAATTGGTCTAAGCGACCGCTCAATGGCATGAAGACCAACGACTGGTCGCCCTGGACGCGCGCAGTTATCAGACTGCCTGGCGCGAGCGGCATGGCGGATTCGACGTTGAGCTTCTGCCCAGCGAGCGGCGAATTGAGCAGGGAGATTACGACCTTGAACAGAAGCTTGCCGTCCTGCTGAGTTTGCTGGCTGGCCGTCACCTTGCCCTGCACTACGCTGCCCGTTGGCAACTGCGCAAGATCGATGCTGCTCTGCGGCTGGCGAGTGTTGGGCTGCAGCGTAGCCATCAGACGCGAATCGGAGACGGCGGTGATGAGCAGGGCAGCCCCAGGCGAGGCTGCTTTTGGGCTCGTGGTTTCGACCGTTGCCTGTCGCCCGCTGCTCAGAGTCAGGCGCAACGTCATCTGGAAATTTTGCAGTGCCTCCTTGATGCTGATGACTTCCGCCTCGGCACTCTCGCCTGCCGCCAGCAATCCCTGCATTGGCTGCAGCAATTTCAACGCAAGGTCGGCCGGCGCCACTGTTGGGCGAGAAGGACCGGCGGCGGGAATTGCCTGAGTGCTTTTGATCTCGGTCATCTTACTTAAATGCTCTTACAACCTTTCTACGTTGTGGTCTTTGGCGTCCGGGTTCGGCATGTATAATTCCGCCGCCCGCCCGATCTTGTAGCGGCCGGGCTCCTTTCATCTTGAGGTAGCCCTAGCGTGTCCAGCCCCTTTCTAGAAACTGTGGCGCTTTCCTGTGAGCGAGACTGGCGCCTGCTTTTCGAGAGGTTAGACCTGCAGATCGTCAAAGGGGAAATGTTGCAGATCGCCGGCCCCAACGGCAGTGGCAAGACAAGCCTGCTGCGGTTGCTGTCCGGCTTGATGCAACCAACCTCCGGAGAGGTACTGCTGAAGGGAGAAACGCTGGAAAGCCAGCGCGGCGAACTGGCCCGCAATCTGTTGTGGATCGGTCATGCTGCCGGAATCAAAGGATTGCTGAGCGCCGAGGAAAATCTCACCTGGCTGTGCGCCTTGCATCAGCCCGCGTCGCGTGATGCGATCTGGCGGGCGCTTGATGCCGTAGGGCTGCGCGGTTTCGAGGATGTGCCCTGCCATACGCTCTCCGCCGGTCAGCAGCGCCGGGTTGGGCTGGCCCGGCTGTATCTGTCGCCGCCGCCCTTGTGGATTCTCGATGAACCTTTCACGGCGCTCGATAAAACCGGCGTGGCGCAGCTAGAGCGTCACCTGGCGACTCACTGCGAGCAAGGCGGCATGGTCGTGCTGACCACCCATCATTCGCTTGTTGAAATGCCGGCGGGCTTTCGCGAAATCGATCTGGGACAGCGAGCCGCATGAGCAACGTCTTTACGCTGTTGCTGGCTCGCGAAAGCCGGCTGTTGTTCCGCCGGCCGGCAGAGCTGGCCAATCCATTGGTGTTCTTTGCCATTGTCATCGCACTGTTTCCCCTGGCGGTCGGCCCCGAGACGCAGCTGCTGCAGACCATTTCGCCCGGCCTGATCTGGGTCGCTGCGTTATTGGCTGTGTTGCTTTCTCTGGACGGATTGTTCCGCAGTGATTTTGAGGATGGCTCACTGGAGCAGTGGGTCGTTTCGCCGCACCCGTTGGCGCTTCTGGTTCTCGCCAAGGTGCTGGCACACTGGATGTTTTCCGGCCTGGCGTTGGTGCTGCTGGCACCGCTGCTGGGGCTCATGCTGGGTATGCCGGTAAGCGCATTGCCGGTACTGCTGATGTCGCTGCTACTGGGTACGCCAGTTCTGAGCCTGTTGGGCGCGGTCGGTGCCGCCTTGACAGTCGGGCTCAAGCGAGGCGGGCTGTTGTTGGCACTGCTTATTCTCCCGCTGTACATCCCGGTGCTGATTCTGGGCAGTGGCGCACTGCAGGCAGCGCTGCAGGGGCTGCCTGCACTCGGTTACCTATTATGGCTTTCCAGCCTGACTGCCCTGGCAGTTACTCTGACACCCTTTGCAATAGCGGCCGGCCTGAGAATCAGCGTCGGCGAATGACGGATTGGCAGAATGTTTCTATCCAATAGCGGAACGCAGTTGGCCGATGCGAGACGAGCGGTTATCGCCACGATGGATTTGATGATCGCAAACAAGCGGCGGTTGACCGGTTATGGCGCAGTAACGGCATACGAAGCAGGCGTGAGGCAGGCTCTATGAACTGGACATGGTTCCACAAGCTGGGTTCGCCTAAATGGTTTTATGGCATCAGCGGTCGCTGGCTGCCTTGGTTGGCCTGGGCCGCTTTGCTGCTGGTTGGCATCGGGTTGGTCTGGGGTTTGGCATTTGCTCCTCAAGATTACCAACAGGGCAACAGTTTCCGAATCATCTATATCCACGTTCCGGCCGCGTTTCTGGCGCAGTCCATCTATGTAATGCTGGCGGTGGCGGGGCTGGTCGGGTTGGTATGGAAAATGAAGCTGGCCGATGTCGCCCTGCAGCAGGCTGCGCCCATTGGTGCCTGGATGACCTTCATTGCGCTGGTTACGGGAGCAGTGTGGGGCAAGCCTACGTGGGGCGCTTGGTGGGTTTGGGATGCGCGCCTGACTTCGATGCTGATTCTGCTGTTTCTGTATTTCGGCATCATTGCCTTGGGGCAGGCCATCAGTAATCGGGACAGCGCGGCCAAGGCTTGCGCCGTGCTTTCAATCGTCGGGGTGGTGAACATCCCGATCATCAAATATTCGGTCGAGTGGTGGAACACCCTTCACCAGCCGGCCACCTTCACCGTGACGGAAAAGCCGGCCATGCCCGTGGAAATGTGGCTGCCCCTCTTGGTCATGGTGCTGGGCTTCTACTGTTTCTTTGCGGTGGTGCTGCTCATGCGCATGCGTCTCGAGGTGCTACGCCGCGAGTCGAGAAGCAGTTGGGTTAAAGCGGAAGTGAAAGAACTGGTGGGTAAAGCATCATGAACTTCTCGTCATTTTCGGAATTCATCGCCATGGGAAACCATGGTCTGTACGTCTGGACGTCCTACGGCATTAGCCTGGCGGTCCTGGTTCTCAACGTGGCGCTGCCAATGATGGCGCGCAGGCGTTATCTGCAAGACGAGGCGCGTCGTTTGCGCCGGGAGGAAATGAAGTGAATCCTGTGCGCAAGAAGCGTCTGTTCATCATTCTGGCCATTCTGGCCGGCGTTGGTGTTGCGGTTACGCTGGCATTATCCGCCCTGCAAGAGAACATCAACCTCTTCTACACACCGACGCAGATCGCGGCAGGCGAAGCGCCTGAAGGCACGCGGATTCGTGCTGGCGGCATGGTCGAAGAGGGTTCGGTACAGCGCAGTACCGATTCCCTGACGGTAAGCTTTCAGGTCACTGACTATGCCGAAGCGGTCACTATCCAGTATCAAGGAATCCTGCCCGATCTGTTTCGTGAAGGGCAGGGCATCGTTGCCTTGGGGCGCGTAAACGCTGATGGCGTCCTGGTTGCTGATGAAGTGCTGGCCAAGCATGACGAAAATTACATGCCGCCAGAGGTCACCGCAGCGCTGGAGAAAAGCGGCAAAAGCAAGCCCTACAGCAGCACGCAGGAGGGTGCCAAATGATTCCTGAGCTTGGTCATCTCGCAATGATTCTGGCGCTGTGTCTGGCCGTGGTGCAGGGCACGCTCCCGCTGATCGGGGCCTGGCGCGGCGACAGTCAATGGATGGGGCTGGCGCAACCTGCCGCCTGGGGTCAGTTCTCCTTCTTGGCGTTTTCCTTTGCCTGCCTCACCTATGCCTTCATGGTGGATGATTTCTCCGTGGCCTATGTCGCGCAGAATTCCAACAGCGCTTTGCCCTGGTACTACAAGTTCAGCGCCGTATGGGGTGCACACGAAGGCTCGCTGCTGCTGTGGGCGTTCATCCTGGCAGGCTGGACCTTCGCCGTGTCGATATTCTCGCGGCAGTTGCCCGAGGACATGCTGGCGCGGGTGCTGGGCGTGATGGGGCTGATCAGCATTGGTTTCCTGCTGTTCCTGATTGTCACGTCCAATCCCTTCGAGCGGCTGCTGCCACAAGCACCGATGGATGGGCGCGATCTCAATCCGTTGCTTCAGGACTTCGGTCTGGTAGTGCATCCACCCATGCTTTATATGGGTTATGTCGGTTTTTCAGTTGCCTTTGCATTCGCGATTGCCGCCTTGCTGGGCGGCCGTCTGGACGCGGCCTGGGCACGCTGGTCACGTCCCTGGACGCTGATTGCCTGGGCCTTTCTGGGTACAGGTATCGCGCTCGGTTCCTGGTGGGCGTATTACGAGCTGGGTTGGGGCGGCTGGTGGTTCTGGGATCCGGTGGAAAACGCTTCGTTCATGCCATGGCTGGTGGGCACCGCTTTGATCCACTCACTGGCCGTGACGGAAAAGCGTGGTGTATTCAAGAGCTGGACCGTACTGCTGGCGATTGCTGCCTTCTCGCTCAGCTTGCTGGGGACTTTCCTGGTTCGTTCCGGGGTACTCACCTCGGTACACGCTTTTGCCACCGATCCTGAGCGCGGTGTCTTTATCCTCGCCTTCTTGCTCGTGGTGATTGGTGGTTCGCTCACGCTGTTCGCCCTGCGTGCGCCGGTGGTGAAGAGTCAGATCGGCTTTGGTCTGTGGTCACGTGAAACGCTGCTGCTGGTCAACAACCTGCTGTTGGTCGTTGCGACCTCCATGATCCTGCTGGGCACGTTGTACCCCTTGCTGCTCGATGCGCTGTCCGACACCAAACTTTCGGTCGGCCCGCCGTATTTCAACGCGATGTTCCTGCCGCTGATTGGCGCATTGATGCTCGCGCTCGGCGTGGGCGTGCTGGTGCGCTGGAAGAACACACCGGTTAAATGGCTGATCGGCATGCTGACGCCCGTGCTGATTACCAGTGCCGTTCTGGGCGGACTGGGCTCGATGCTGTTTGGTGATTTCCACTGGGCGGTTCTGGCGGTCTGTCTGCTCGCTGGTTGGGTCGTGAGCGCTGGGGTGCGTGACATCCTCGACAAGACTCGCCACAAAGGCCTGCTGAAAGGATTGCGGAGCCTGGCGCCGAGTTATTGGGGCATGCAGCTGGCGCACTTCGGTCTGGTGGTTTGCGCGCTGGGTGTGGTGTTGACGAGTCAGCAAAGCGACGAGCGTGACCTGCGCCTGGCTCCGGGGGAGTCGCTGCAGTTGGGCGGTTACAGCTTCGTATTCGACGGTGCCAAACATTTCGAAGGACCAAACTTCACCTCTGACAAAGGCACCATTCGCGTCTTTGAGGGCGACAAGCAGGTCGCGACGCTGCACCCGGAGAAGCGTCTGTACACCGTGCAGCAAATGCCAATGACCGAGGCGGGGATCGACGCAGGTTTCACCCGTGATCTCTACGTGGCGTTGGGCGAGCCGCTGGAAAACGGCGCCTGGGCCGTCCGCGTGCATATCAAACCGTTCGTTCGCTGGATTTGGCTGGGTGCTCTGATGATGTCCCTGGGCGGCGTGCTTTCGGTGAGTGACAAACGGTATCGGGTGAAAGTCAGGACCCGTGTTCGCGAGGCCCTCGGTTTGGCCCAGCAAGGAGCCTGATATGAAAAGATTATTGATGTTGCTGCCGCTGGCAATCTTCCTGCTGGTCGCCGTGTTTCTTTATAGAGGTCTGTTTCTGGACCCCACCGAATTACCCTCGGCGTTGATCGGCAAGCCGCTGCCTTCGTTCTCTCTGCCCTCGGTCGAGGACCCGCAGCGAGCAGTAACCGCCGAGGACATCAAGGGAAAACCAGCGTTGGTTAACGTCTGGGCGACCTGGTGCGTTGCCTGCAAAGTTGAGCATCCCGTACTGAACAAGCTTGCAGAACAAGGCGTGGTCATCCATGGCGTCAATTACAAGGATGACAATGCCGCAGCTCAGAAATGGCTGCGCGACTTCCACGATCCCTACCAGCTCAATGTTCGCGACGAGCAGGGCACGCTGGGGCTGGACCTCGGAGTATATGGTGCGCCCGAAACCTTTCTTGTCGACAAGCAGGGCATCATCCGCCACAAGTATGTCGGCGTCATAGATGAGCGCGTGTGGCGTGAACAGCTTGCGGCGCTTTATCAGCAATTGGTGGACGAATGAGACAGCTGATTCACGGACTTGTGCTGACGCTGTGTCTGCTGGGCACCGCGTCTGCAGCGATTGATGCCTACGAGTTCAAGGACGAGGCCGAGCGCGCGCGTTATCGCACCTTGGTCGAAGAGTTGCGCTGCCCAAAGTGCCAGAACCAGAACATTGCCGACTCCAATGCGCCAATCGCCATGGACCTGCGGCGGGAAATCTACCGCATGCTGGAAGAGGGGCAGAGCAATGAGCAGATTATCGATTATCTGGTCGCCCGCTACGGCGACTTCGTGCTCTATAAGCCCCCGGTCAACACCAAAACACTGGTCCTCTGGTATGGGCCAGCCGCCTTGCTGGTGATTGGATTCGGCGTGTTGGCGTTCATCCTGGTGCGCCGTCGCCGTTCAGCCACTGGACCGGCATCGAACACACTTTCCGAGGCGGAGCGCGCGCGCCTTGCCACGTTGCTGGATAGAAGAGAACCATGATCGATTTTTGGATAGGTGCGGGCCTCTTATTGCTGGCCGCCCTGGCGTTCCTATTGCTGCCGTTGTTGCGGGGGCGTGGTGTACAGGCGGAAGAGGATCGGACGGCGCTGAATGTAGCGCTTTACCAGGAGCGGCTCGGCGAGCTGGCTGCGCAACAGGCGGCTGGTACCCTTGACCCGGAGCAGTTCGAGGCCGGACGCGCCGATGCGGCGCGGGAGTTGCTGGACGACACCGAGGGAGGTACCACGCGCCGTAGCAACCATTTGGGGCGTGCTGTACCGCTGATCGCGGCGATCCTTGTTCCGTTTCTGGGCGCTGGTCTCTACCTGCACTGGGGGGCCAGTGACAAGCTGCAGCTGGCGCGGGAGTTCACCGAGCAGCCCGCCACGATGGAAGAGATGGTCGAACGGCTGGAGCGCGCAGTAAAGGCTCAACCCGAGTCTGCCGAGGCGTGGTACTTCCTCGCGAAGACCTATATGAATCGGGAACGCCCCGTGGATGCTGCCGCCGCTTACGAGCAGGTGGTCAAGCTGGCAGGGCGCCAACCGGAACTGCTGGGGCAATGGGCGCAAGCGCTCTATTTTGCAGGCGACCGCCAATGGTCGGAGCAATTGCAACAGCTGACCGATGAGGCGTTACGTGGGGATCCCCATGAAGTTACTAGCCTCGGCCTGTTGGGCATCGCGGCTTATGAGGAGGAGCGGTTTGCGGAGGCGATCGGCTTCTGGGAGCGGTTGGTTTCAACGCTGCCTGCTGAGGATCCATCGCGTGAAGCCATTCAGGGCGGCATCGCTCGTGCGCGTGAACAGCTCGGCGAACCGGCTTCGGCGGAAGTGACAAAGCCAGCTGGCGAGATGATTACCAGAAACGGAGCAGAACTAACGGTTGAAGTACAACTGGCTGTCGAGATGGCCGACAAGGTTAGCCCTACCGACGCCGTATTCGTCTTCGCACGCGCGCTGTCCGGCCCGCCCATGCCGTTGGCAGTGAAGCGCCTGACTGTTGCCGATCTGCCTGCAAAGGTGAATTTGAGTGATGCTGATGCAATGACTCCACAGCTTCGATTGTCCAACTTCGAGCAGGTCAGATTGTTCGCCCGCGTATCCAAAGATGGCAACGCTACTCGCGGCGAATGGCAAGGCAGTAGCGAGCCTTTGTCTCCAGGGAATGCGGACGCGATCAAGCTGACCATTGATCAACCGGTTGCACCCTGATCGCAGGGGCTCAAGAGACGACTGATGACGTTGGAAGAGCGGGTTTCAACAAGCGTTCAACGGCTGACCAGAGGCGGCGCCGTGGTGACACTGGCGCTGCTGCTGGGGGCTTGTGCGGGTAATCCTTATCAAGCTTCAGAGCCGACTCGCGGCCCGGCGCCGCCCGTATCGGCACCGCCCCGCGAACCGGTTGCGACGCCTCCTCCGGTGCGTACTCCGCCGGCACCGCGTCCTCCTGCGACCCAGAAGAGCCATCCACGCTATGCGCCACCGCCTCATGCGGCGGCGCACTGGGACAATCGTCTGGGCGTCTATGTTGTGGAAGGGCAGGACTTGTTCTATCGCGAACGTCTGTATTACCGCTGGGACGGCGACTGGTATTGCGCCGGTCGGCCTGGCGGTCCCTGGGAGCCGGTTGCGCCACCCAGCGTTCCGACGGGGCTGCGCAGTCTGCACTGACTCACTGCAATTTCCCGCAGGTGCGACTAAAGGCGAGGCGAAAGCGGCCGATAACCTGTCAGGTGCCGCGAACCATTGGCTCAAGCGGTGCCAGTTCGACCTTTGCCACCAGTTCATTCGGAGCAGATCCATGAGTGCAGCAGCCAAACGTCTTGAGGAAACCGGCAACGCCTTGCGTGACGCCATGGCGCAGCAGGATTGGACAGCGATCAGCGTGCTGGATCTGCAATGCCGTCAGGTCGTTGAGGCTGCAATGGTGGAGCCGCGTGAGGACGAGTCAGCCATCCGCCAGCGCTTACAGGAACTGGTAAGTCTTTACCGTGAGCTGGTTACCTCCTGCCAGAGCGAGAAACAGCGAGTGGCAGGGGAGCTGATTCAGCTTAACCAATCTCAGCAAGGCGCTAACGTCTACAAGTTATTTGGTTGAGGGTTCCGTTATACAGGCGCGACCATTGGTCGCGCTTGTAGTGGACATGCTCAGGCGGTGTTTACGAGAGGACGAACCCGTCAGAAGCTATAAAGAGTCCTTGCCTCAGTACCATCGTTTTTCGCCTACAGTGAGCTTATTCGCCCGAAATCTGACGATTTTGCCCCGATCTCCCAGGCTTGCGCAGACGAGCCAAGTCCCGCTAGATATCTCCCGACTCGTTGCTTACGAGTTGCTCTAAGTCAATACCAAAATGCATTCCTTGCTATTTTGTCGTTGAATCACGTCATAAATTTGACTCAGGCCGATTTTTTTAATTAACTACCGGCTATCTGCCGATGACGTTGCCGTTCTGCCGGGGACGAGCGCGGGCTTTCTTTCAGCCTCTAGAGCTATAAACAAGATGTGGCGTGAAACCAAAATTTTGTTGATAGACGACGATCAGGATCGTCGCCGGGATCTGACGGTCATTCTGAACTTTCTCAGCGAAGATCATTTGTCATGCGCCAGCAGCGAATGGCAGGCTGCAGTCGATTCACTGGAATCAAGCCGCAGCATACTCGGCGTAATGCTTGGTGACGTTGCAGCCAGGGGCGGCGCCGTAGAGTTGCTCAAGCAAATCAGCAAGTGGGACGAGAACCTGCCGTTGCTATTGATTGGCGAGCCGACGCCGGCTGAATGGCCAGATGAATTGCGTCAGCGCGTGCTGACCAGCCTGGAAATGCCTCCGAGCTACAACAAGCTGCTCGACTCGCTTCACCGCGCCCAGATCTATCGGGACATGAACGATAAGGCGAAGGCACGTGGCCGGCAGCGCGAGCCCAACCTGTTTCGCAGCCTGGTGGGCACCAGTCGTGCAGTCCAGCATGTGCGTCAGATGATGCAACAGGTTGCCGACACCGAAGCGAGCGTGTTGATTCTTGGTGAGTCCGGAACCGGCAAAGAAGTTGTTGCACGCAACCTGCACTACCATTCCAAGCGCCGTAATGGACCGTTCGTTCCGGTCAACTGCGGAGCGATTCCAGCGGAGCTGCTGGAAAGCGAACTGTTCGGTCATGAAAAGGGCGCGTTTACCGGCGCAATCACCTCGCGTGCCGGGCGTTTTGAGCTGGCCGAAGGCGGGACGCTGTTCCTCGACGAGATCGGCGACATGCCGCTTCCTATGCAGGTCAAGTTGCTGCGCGTCCTGCAGGAGCGCACTTTCGAGCGAGTGGGTAGCAATCGAACGCAGAACGCCGACGTACGCATCATCGCAGCGACGCATAAAGACCTGGAAAAGATGATCGTGGATGGCAGTTTCCGCGAGGATCTCTATTACCGGTTAAACGTGTTCCCGATCGAAATGGCCCCGCTGCGCGAGCGTATCGAAGATATTCCGCTGCTGATGAACGAGCTTATCTCGCGCATGGAGCACGAGAAGCGTGGCTCAATCCGCTTCAACTCGGCCGCGATCATGTCCCTGTGTCGGCACGATTGGCCGGGTAACGTAAGGGAGCTGGCCAATCTCGTCGAGCGTATGGCCATCATGCACCCGTACGGCGTGATCGGTGTGATGGAGTTGCCGAAGAAATTCCGTCATGTCGATGACGACGATGAGCAGTACGCGACCAGCATGCACGACGAAATGGAAGAACGTGCTGCGATAAACGCCCCAATCATTGCGGCGGATGCGCACGCCATGCTTCCCGTGGAAGGCCTCGATCTGAAAGATTACCTGGGCAATCTCGAGCAAGGGCTTATTCAGCAGGCGCTCGAAGATGCGGGCGGCGTTGTGGCGCGCGCTGCGGAGCGCTTGCGGGTGCGGCGTACCACGCTTGTGGAAAAAATGCGTAAATACGGAATGAACCGTCGAGAAGACGAGCTTGACGAGTGACTCATTGGCCGCGCCGCCCTTGCTTGCGGCGTGGCCTTCCTCGATCTGCTGTCACGGGCATGATCCTTGCTGAACCACAGGTTACCGACCATCTTTTGACGGATACGTGTGCCCGTGACTTCAGCGATCTACTCTCCCTTCCCAGGGCAATGTCTGGTTACCGCTGACGCAAGCGATGAGCTCGAACAGTCGCTTGCGTTGGTCCGTGACATATCCGGCCAGTTGGGCGAGTCCGAGGGTATGTTGCAGGCGCGAGTAGCCGAGTTGCAGGATCAGCTGGCAGAGAGCGCTGCGCAGCGCCTGCAGGGGCTCGATGAGAAGGAGCGCTTGGCGAATCGCCTGCAAAGCCTGCTCGACCTGTTGCCCGGCGGTGTGATCGTCATCGATGGCCAGGGCAGGGTCCGCGAAGCCAATCCCGTAGCGCTTGACCTGCTAGGCGCACCGCTCGAAGGAGCGCTCTGGCGTGAGGTGATTGCACGAAGTTTCTCGCCGCGCAGCGATGACGGCCACGAAATTTCCTTGAAGGACGGGCGTCGTGTTTCCATCGCTACACGTTCCTTGAACATTGAGCCTGGGCAGCTGGTGCTGTTGACCGATCTGACGGAGACGCGACGGCTACAGGAGCAGCTGGCGCGTCATGAACGTTTGTCTGCGATTGGCCGGATGGTCGCCTCGTTGGCTCATCAAATCCGTACACCGTTATCCTCAGCCCTGCTGTATGCAAGCCATCTGGAGCAGGGCGGTCTGTCGGCCGAGCACCAGCAGCGGTTTGCCGGTCGTCTGAAGGACCGGCTGAACGAGTTGGAACATCAGGTTCGTGACATGCTGGTTTTCGCCCGCGGTGATCTGCCGCTTGAGGACCGGCTGACACCCGCCGAATTGCTTGCGGCACTTCGTGTAGCGGCCGAGACCCAGTTGGAAGGCATTGCTGTTCGCTGGCAATGCGACGCCCACGCCGGCGCTCTGTTGTGCAATCGCGACACCTTGGTTGGTGCACTCCTCAACCTTATCGAAAATGCGCTCCAGGCAGCGACCGGCGATACCAGACTGAAGATTCACCTCTTTTCACGCGGTGCTGTGCTGCGCCTCAGCATCAGCGACAACGGCGCCGGAATTGATGCCGCGACCCTGGCCCGGGTCGCCGAGCCGTTTTTCACTACACGGGCGACCGGAACCGGCCTCGGACTGGCCGTCGTCAACTCGGTCGCGCGAGCCCATTCAGGCGCGCTTGCGTTGCGCTCCCGTCCGGGCAGAGGAACCTGCGCCACCTTGCAGTTGCCGCTCCTCCCGGCGTCTTCGCGGGCTTTTACGGAGTAAGCACCATGGGCGTAAAGGTTTTACTCGTTGAAGACGACCGCGCATTGCGCGAAGCGCTAGGCGATACCCTTGAACTGGGTGGCTATTCCTATTGCGCTGTTGATTGCGCTGAGGCCGCTTTGCGCGCGCTGAGTCAGGAAAGCTTCAGCCTGCTTGTCAGCGATGTGAACATGCCTGGCATGGACGGTCACGCCTTGCAGGCGCTTGTGCGCGAACGGTATCCGCAGACTCCGATCCTGCTCATGACAGCTTATGGTGCGGTCGAGCGCGCCGTGGAGGCCATGCGCCAAGGGGCTGTGGACTACCTGGTCAAGCCGTTCGAGCCGAAAGTGTTGCTCGACCTGGTTGGCCGCCATGCGTGCGGCCAGCTTGGGGTTAGCGACATGCAGGGTCCTGTGGCGGTCGAACCAGCGAGTCAGCAACTGCTGGCATTGGCGGCTCGGGTGGCTCAGAGCGACTCTACAGTGCTCGTCTCAGGGGAGTCGGGCACCGGCAAGGAAGTGTTGGCTCGTTTTATTCATCAGCACTCAACGCGAGCGGACAAGCCGTTTGTAGCGATCAACTGCGCTGCGATTCCAGACAATATGCTGGAGGCGACGCTTTTTGGTCATGAGAAAGGCGCCTTCACCGGCGCGATCGCAATGCAGCCAGGCAAGTTCGAGCTGGCCGATCGAGGCACGCTGTTGCTCGACGAGATATCCGAGATGCCGCTGGCATTACAAGCCAAGTTGCTGCGAGTGCTGCAGGAGCGTGAGGTCGAGAGAGTTGGTGGGCGGAAGCCGATACCGCTCGACATTCGTATCGTCGCCACGACCAATCGTGATCTGGCTGAAGAGGTTCGCAGCGGGCGTTTCCGTGAGGACCTGTTCTATCGCCTCTCAGTCTTTCCGCTCGCCTGGCCTGCATTGCGTCACCGGCCTGCGGATATCGTGCCGCTTGCCGAGCGGTTGCTGGCCAATCATGCGGCGAAAATGCGCCAGCCGGTGGCAAGACTGACATCCGAGGCGCGCCTGTGTCTGCTCGGGCATACCTGGCCGGGTAATGTGCGCGAACTGGACAACGCGATCCAGCGCGCGTTGATCCTGCAGCAGGGCGGAATGATCCGGCCGGACGATCTTTGTCTGACCGCTGCTGCCGGTTTTGCTTCACTGGCGCGAACCCACACGAGTGAAACCGTTCTAACTCCGTCCGTTGCGCCTGTGCCGGCCGAAATCACCGGGGCGTTGGGCGAAGACCTGCGGCGTCGCGAATTCGAGCTCATCCTCGATACCCTGCGTGCCGAGCGCGGGCGCCGTAAGGAGACGGCTGACAGTCTAGGCATCAGTGCACGTACCTTGCGTTACAAGCTCGCTCAGATGCGCGACGCCGGTATGGACCCGGAGGCGGCGCTGCGCTCTGGCTGAAGCGGTGTTTCGGGCGAAGGCGGCTCTGATAAGCTCCTAGACCAACATCGTTCAAGAGGGTCTCAACATGGATGAAGCGTTCTGGCAGCGTCGCTGGGCACGTAACGAAATCGGCTTTCATCTAAACGAGGTTAACCCTTATTTACGCCGCCATTGGCCCAGCCTGGACTTGGCCCCGGGGGGGCGCGTCCTCGTGCCATTGTGTGGCAAAAGCCTGGACATGGCCTGGCTCGCTGATCAGGGTTTAGCCGTCTTAGGAGTGGAGCTGAGCGAGCGCGCGGCCGAGGATTTCTTTGCCGAGCACGGGCTAGTTCCAGATGTCAGCGTTCAGGGGGAGTTCAAGGTTTACCGAGCGGGTAACGTAGAAATCCGCTGCGGCGATTTTTTTGCCATGACGCCAGATGATGTGGCTGACTGCCGAGCGCTTTACGACCGGGCTGCCCTTATCGCATTGCCTTCCGATATGCGTCAGCGTTACGTCAACCATCTCGCCAGCATCCTCGCTCCAGGCTGCCAGGGGTTGCTGATTACGTTGGATTATCAGCAGGAGCAGATGTCCGGCCCGCCGTTCGCGGTAGGCGATGCTGAGGTTCGAGATCTTTTGAACACGCGTTGGAAAATCAAATTGCTCGAGCTTGCAGATGTATTGAACGAAAGCAACTGGAAATTCCTCCAGCGTGGACTCACGCGCCTTGATGAACGCTGCTATCGACTCGATGACCTCTCCTAGCACCCCTCGAAGCCGTGTCGTCTAGCCAGGCACCCAGCGGGCGCTCAGCAGCGCGCCCGTTGCGGACCTACGCGATGCGCATGCCGGCGGCCCTGCTGGGTAGCGTGGTCATTGATTGCGCTGGAGTTGACGAATAAAGACGTCGGCTTCGTCTATGGCCCGCTGCATCTCCGTCAGGAGCTGATCCACATTCCCCTCGAGCATGCGGTATTCGCCCTTGAGGGCGCCAATGGCGCGGGCATTGAGGTTGTGCTTAAGAAATAACACCTGGTCGCGTAACACATCAAGCACCGGGTCGATGCGTTTTTCCGCTGCTTTCATCCGTTGCAACAGGACACGATAGTCTTTCTGGGTGCGCTCCAGGTTTCGCTGACTGGTCGCCCTCAGGCTGGCGTTGCTGTACTCGTCGAGCTCCTGTTTCCATTCCTTGAAGAGCGCCTCGGCGACATCTTCGACGGCATCGATCCGGTCCCGTACTTCGCGAGCGCTGTTCTCGCTGGCCTCGAATTCACTGTTCAGAGCTTCGTAGCGCTCCTCGAGTTCGCCGCCGTCGACCTGCACTACGCTGCGGTAGCGCTCCAAGGCGTCCTTGAATTGCTCCTTGGCGTCCTGCTGGGAGTCGCGCGCATCCTCGACGCGGTCAACCAGAATGTCTCGCTTATGCAATCCGACTTTTTCCATGGCCGAGTAGTAGGCGCTCTGGCAGCCGGCCAAGGTGAGCAGGGCGAAGCCGAGTAAAAGGAAGCGTCGCATATAGGCATATCCCTATTCAAAGAAGGCGCTTGCTTCGACAGGCATACAGCCACTACGTGCAAATTCTGGACGAAAAAAAGGGCGGCTTTTGCCGCCCTTGTTCTGGATCGCTCGCTTAGCCGCGCTGGCGCAGGGCTTCGATGCGGTCTTCCAGCGACGGGTGGGTCATCAGCAGGCCGGCGAAGCCGTTGCGCAGGGCGCCGTTGATGCTGAATGCCTTGAGGCTGTCAGGCATGTCGACTGGGACGCCCTGTTCCGCGCGCAGACGCTGCAGGGCACCGATCATGGCGCTGGTGCCGGCCAGCTGTGCGCCAGCCTCGTCGGCACGGAACTCACGTTTGCGCGAGAACCACATGACGACGATGCTGGCAAGAATGCCAAGGACCAGCTCGGCGAAGATAGTCGCCACGAAATAGCCGATACCATGACCGTCTTCGTTCTTGAGGATTACCCGGTCAACGAAGCTGCCGAAGATGCGTGCGAAGAACATGACGAAGGTGTTCACCACGCCCTGGATCAGGGCCAGCGTGACCATGTCGCCGTTGGAGACATGGCCGATCTCGTGAGCCAGTACAGCCCTGACTTCGTCCGGGGAAAAACGCTCGAGCAGGCCTTGGCTGACCGCTACCAGCGCATCGTTCTTGTTCCAGCCGGTTGCAAAGGCGTTTGCTTCGTAGGCGGGGAAGATACCCACTTCAGGCATCTTGATTCCGGCTTCACGGGCAAGCTGCTCGACGGTTTGCAACAACCACTGCTCATGGCGCGTGCGCGGTTGGCTGATGATCTCGGTACGGGTGCTCATTTTCGCCATCCATTTGGAGATGAACAGCGAAATCAGCGCGCCAGCGAAACCAAACACGGCGCAGAAAGCCAGCAGGCTGCCATAGTTCTGACCGGTGTAGCGGTCGACCCCGAGCAGCTTGAGGGTGACGCTGGCAACCACCAGTACAGCCAGGTTGGTGGCCAGGAACAAGAAAATGCGCATCATGTTGCGGCAGACTCCAAGGGGAACAGTAAAGAACGATAGGCTATATAAGGGGCGGGCCGATGCGATTCAACCGAGCGACTATTTCAAGCTATGTCGCCCTCGGGGCGGTCGCGCTCAGCGGTGCTCAATCAGGGAGCTATCGAACAGCTGCCGGGTAAGCTGTGCCAGCCGCTCGCTGTCGCCCTCACGCAACGCCTCGCGTAGTTTATGCGCCAGGGTGGACTGGACCCGACGAACACTCGCCAGCAGTGATTCATCCCATGTGCCGGCGCTGGGAACACTGCGTGTCAGTCGCATGAATGCCTTCTCGGTGAGCGCCGCCTGGTCCAGTGCCTGGAAATGAATGGTGCTCTCGAAGCGCAGATAGCCTTCCTCGGCGAGCCATATCAGAGCGCCTAGACAGCCTTGATGACGCTTGCTGGGCAGGCCGAACTCATCGGGTTCTTCATGACCGATGAGGTCTTCGACGTACAGCGCAACCTTCCGCGGAAAGGCCTGATACAGAATCAGCAGTCCGGCCGCGGCGTCCCGGTAGAAGTCGTCGATCTGGAGATCCATCGAATCCTACTGGCTGTAGGTCTTGAGGAAGTTGCCGATGCGGCCGATTGCTTGCTCGAGGTCATCGACGCGGGGCAGGGTGACCACCCGGAAGTGATCCGGCCATGGCCAGTTGAACGCCGTTCCCTGAACGATCAGCAGTTTTTCTGACAGCAGCAGATCGAGGACGAACTTCTCATCGTTGTGGATCGGGCAGATTTTCGGATCGATTCGCGGGAACGCATACAGCGCCCCCATTGGCTTGACGCAGCTGACGCCGGGAATGTCGTTGAGCAGTTCCCAGGTCCGGTTGCGTTGCTCCAGCAGTCGGCCCGGTGGCAGCACCAGGTCGTTGATGCTCTGGTAGCCGCCCAGAGCCGTCTGAATGGCGTGCTGGGACGGCACGTTGGCGCACAGGCGCATATTGGCCAGAATGTCGATGCCCTCGATGTAGCTCTGCGCTTTGTGCTTGGGGCCAGAGATTGCGACCCAGCCGGAGCGGAAGCCAGCGACCCGGTAGGACTTCGAAAGTCCGTTGAAGGTGAGGCACAGCACGTCCGGGGCAAGGGATGCGGTGCAGATGTGCACCGCATCGTCATAGAGGATCTTGTCGTAGATCTCGTCGGAGAACAGCACAAGCTTGTGCTGACGAGCCAGCTCGACCATGCCTTCCAGCACTTCGCGCGGGTAAACCGCGCCCGTGGGATTGTTCGGGTTGATCAGTACCAGCGCCTTGGTGTTCGGCGTGATCTTGGCCTTGATGTCGGCCAGATCCGGCCACCAGTTGGCCTGTTCATCACAGAGGTAATGCACTGGTTTGCCGCCCGCCAGGCTCACGGCGGCGGTCCACAGAGGGTAGTCAGGCGCCGGAATCAGTACTTCATCGCCATTATTGAGCAGTGCCTGCATGGACATCACGATCAGCTCGGACACACCGTTGCCAAGGTAGATGTCTTCAATGGTGATGCCTTCTACCTGCTTCTGCTGGTAGTACTGCATGATCGCCTTGCGTGCGCTGAACAGGCCTTTGGAGTCGCTGTAGCCCTGCGCGGTGGGCAGGTTGCGGATCACGTCCTGGAGGATTTCCTCCGGCGCTTCGAAACCGAACGGCGCAGGGTTGCCGATATTCAGCTTGAGGATGCGATGGCCTTCCTCTTCCAGGCGTTTGGCGTGCTTGAGCACTGGCCCACGGATGTCGTAGCAGACATTGGCGAGCTTGTTCGATTTGCTGACCTGCATGATCCTGAGTGTCCCGAAGTGAAGACGCGCCCAGCTTTCGATGGCTGGCGACGTTTGGCATGAACCCGGGCGCCTTGGCAGTCTGAAACCCCGCTGCCAGACTAGGCGTCTAAGAGCAACGCATCATACGTGCGGCCCGACTACCGGAAAAGGTACAGATCCGCCTTTTTTGAGATCACGAGGTGTACCGATGGACAAGCTAGAGAAACCGCTGGAAACCTGGCGTGCAGAGCTCTCCGACGAACAATTTCAGGTCTGTCGCCTGGGTGCCACCGAGCGCCCATTCACCGGCCAGTACAACGATATGAAAACCCCTGGCATCTATCACTGCGTCTGCTGCGATGCGCCGCTGTTTGATTCGGCTGCCAAGTTTGACTCTGGCTGCGGCTGGCCGAGCTACTTTCAGCCGGTCAGCGATACGGCAATTTCCAGCGTCGACGACTTCAGCCATGGCATGCACCGCATCGAAGTCAAGTGCGCTCGCTGTGATGCCCATCTTGGTCATGTATTCCCGGATGGTCCGGCACCGACCGGGCTGCGCTACTGCATCAATTCTGCCTCTTTGAACCACAAGCCGAGCGAGGCCTGAATATGGTTCGAAACGTGGCAGTGAGGTCCGATCATGCATGACCCAATGCTGGATATTCCTTGCATGACCCTTGATGGGCGGCAGGTCTCTCTGGGTGAGTACGATGCGAAAGTGCTGCTGGTGGTCAATACGGCTAGCAAATGCGGTTTCACGCCCCAGTACAAAGGACTGGAAGCACTGTGGCAGCGCTATCGCGACCAGGGGCTGGTGGTACTCGGGTTCCCCTGTGATCAGTTCGGTCATCAGGAGCCGGGGGACGAGGCGCAGATCGCTGCATTCTGCGAGCGCAATTTTGGTGTCAGCTTTCCGCTCTTTGCCAAGGTCAAGGTCAACGGAGTCGATGCCCACCCCTTGTTTAGCGAATTGAAGAAGCGCGCCCCCGGTTTTCTGGGCAGCAGAGCGATCAAGTGGAATTTCACCAAATTCCTGGTGACTGATCAGGGCGGCTCGATCAAGCGTTTTTCTTCGCGCACCTCTCCGGACGCGCTGGCAGCGCATATCGAAGCTCGCCTGTAATCTGTAATTCTTGCTACAGCGCTTTGCAGGTAGCTGGCGCGATCGTTCTGGAGTCGTCGAATGGATGCCGAGCTGAAGGCTTTTTTGCAGCGCGCCGATGCGCTGATCACGCGATTGGAGCCCTTGCTGCCTGCGCAGCGGGCACCGATGGATTGGGCAACAAGTTTAGCGGCCCGCTGGCACCGTGAAGGGGCGGGTGGCTACCTGCAGGCGCTGAACGTGTCGCTCGACATGAAGCTGAACGACCTGATCGGAATCGATCGACAGCGCGAGCTGTTATCGCGCAACACCTGCCAGTTCGTTAGCGGCTTGCCGGCAAACCATGTCCTGCTGTGGGGCGCCCGTGGTACGGGCAAATCTTCATTGATCCGAGCGCTGCTGGCTGAACATGCACCACAAGGCCTGCGCCTGATAGAAATCGAGCGCGACCATCTGGCTGATCTGCCCAAGCTGGTCGATCAGCTTGCCGGAGAGCCGCAGCATTTTGTGGTGTTTTGCGATGACCTTTCGTTCGAGGCGGGTGAGGGTGACTATCGAGTCTTGAAAAGCGTGCTGGACGGCTCGCTGGAGCGCGCACCCGACAACGTTCTGCTGTATGCCACTTCGAATCGCCGACACCTCGTGCCAGAGCGTCAGAGCGACAACGAAAATTGGCAGATGGTTGATGGGGAGCTGCATCCGAACGAGGCGGTCGAGGACAAGATTGCGCTGTCAGATCGCTTTGGACTCTGGCTGTCGTTCTACCCGTTCAGCCAGGAGCATTACCTGAACGTGGTGCGACATTGGATCGGTTCGCTGGCTCCGCAGGCGGGGCTGAGCTGGCGTTGGGATGATGAGCTCGAGAAGGAGGCTGTGCGATGGGCCACGGCGCGTGGCAATCGCAACGGTCGCTGCGCTTACCAGTTCGCTCGGCAATGGGTGGGTGTTCGCTTGCTCTGAGGATTGGCAAGCCTTGTCGCATTCGTTGTGAACGCGGCCCGATCTGATGAGCTCAGCCTAGACGACCTGCCTGGAGATGCGCCTCCATAGCTATTGCACAACTGATGTATCAGATGGCCACGAGGCAAGGCTTGTTGATTTTTGCCCTGGAATGGGCGGCTTTGCTGAAGGGCCGCCCAGTGGTAGCCACTTTAGTGGCAACCAGGCGGCGCAGATCAGCCTCAGTTTGCGGGTGTTGGCGTTTTCCCCATGTCGATGAGCTTTGCGGCCATGCGTTGCTCACCGGGCAACACGTTCTCAACAGACGCGCGCGCCTTCATTCGTGAGTAGTGCGCGGCAAGCGCTGGCCAACGACCCGCGTCTACTACTTCGCCGCCGTGTTCCATGTTGATCAGCTGGCATGCGACGGCAATGTCCGCCATCGAGAGTTGCTCGCCAGTGAAAAAGACGTTCTCCCCCAGCCGCCGTTCGAGGTAGTCGAAGTGCGGTGGCAGCTTCTCGTTCAAGGCGGCCTGCACGGTTTCCTCGTTACAGGGCTTGCCCGAACTGGGCTTCAGCACGCGGTTGCGGAAAACCCCGAACGTCGTCAGCGGTGCGAGTTCGTAATCGGCGTATTTTTCCAGCCAGCGTATTTGTGCCCGACCGGCCGGGTTGTCGCCGTACAGCCGCAGGGTTTGTTCGTAGGCCTCATCGAGGTACTGACAGATCACGCTGGAGTCAGCAAGACAGAGCTCCCCATCCTTCATGGCAGGAATGCGGCCGAGTGGGTTGAGCTGCAGATACCATTCCGGTGGGGTGAACGGCATGACGAATTCGAGCCCATAATCCAATCCTTTTTCCTGTAAGCAAAGGCGTACTTTGCGAACGAAGGGCGATAGGGGGGCACCGAATACGGTTATGGGCATAGCGAGTTCTCCACCAAGGCAGGGAGGCAACCGCCAGACGTGAGAGGATCAAGTGCATGGCGCGATGGCGCCGTCTCTTTTTGTCCGGTCAGTGCCTAGTAGATGTTGTTTTTCTTCCAGTCGTCTTCGCTTTCAAGGCTCTTCAAACCTTCGGCCAGCTCGCTTGGTTCGTCAAGCTTCGGCTGTTGTTGCGTCTGCTCGAGCTTGTTGGCGTGGCTGTAGCTTGCTTCGAGCTTGCTCAGTTGGGCTTGATACTCGGCCGGGTTGGGCTGCTTGCGGATGTGCTGGATGCCGCGCTCGAATGCCAGGCGTGCCTTGTGCGCGCTGCCCTGTTGAAGCGCCTGCTGGCCAACATTGCTGAAGTATTCGACATGCAAGATCACCATCATCCGCTGGATCTGTTGAATCCAGCGCTTGGCGGCAGCCGTTTCCAGCTGGTTCTGCTTGGCAGCCCAAACGATCTGGGTATGCAGGTCTTCCATCAGCAAGCGAATCTCCTTCGCTTGGGCTTCGGTGGTGATCCTGACTGGCGCGTTTTCCACAGGTATATCTTCACCCTTGGCAACAGCGCTACGCAGAGCGGCTACCCGAGGTTCGAGCGTGGCGTTCTTCTTGTCTAGGGGAAGAAGTTGTTCGGCCAGCCCCAGCTCCAGGCGTGTCAGCAACAGCTTGAGCTCCGGCGTCATCATCTGGCCTGGGATGCTCGCGGAGAGATTGGCACAGCGGCGCATACGGTCGCTGAGCTCGGCGCGTATGCGCGCCTTTTCCAGACTGTTCTTTTCAACGATCTGGTTGATGACGCCGATTGCAATCAGGATGAACAGGCCGGCGATGACCAATCCAGTAATCAGAACTGGGGACACGAAACGCACCTCTCTGACCGAGCGATTTTTTCCGAGTGTAGAGCGTTGGATGGCAAGCTGATAGCTCAACGCTGGCTAGACGTTAGGTTCATAAAATATTTGCAGATGGTGCTTGACGACCCTCTTGGACGTCCATAGAATGCGCGCCACTTGCAGCGTGAAGCTCTGAAGCGAAACGTTGGAAGCCGGATAAAAGCAGTAGCTTCCGGGCAGCGTCCCCTTCGTCTAGTGGCCTAGGACACCGCCCTTTCACGGCGGTAACAGGGGTTCGAGTCCCCTAGGGGACGCCATTTTTGTTGTAGATACGCGGGAATAGCTCAGTTGGTAGAGCACGACCTTGCCAAGGTCGGGGTCGCGAGTTCGAGTCTCGTTTCCCGCTCCAAATTAGCTTCGAGTCTTCTTAGAAGATATCGAAGCGCGAAAAAGCGACCTTAGGGTCGCTTTTTTCGTTTCTGCCAATCAATCAGCCGATTGTCCATAGCCTCTGAAGAAATCTGGATTGTCAGGGGTTCGCCTTCTGACGCCTCCTGGCGCTCGAGACAATGCGCCATACACAGGCCCGGCCTGTGAGCACCTTACTGTCAGGTGTACTTGGTAAAAATGCTGCGCACGCGCGCCAGCGTCTCGCCAGTGTCCTGAGTCTGATCGTGCATGGCCTCTTCGATCAGGCAAGTCAGCATCAGCCGATAGGCTTTATCCAGTGCGCTGCGAGCGGCAGAAAACTGCTGTGCTATCGCTTCGCAATCCTCGCCACGCTTGATCATTGCCTGGATGCCTCGTACCTGTCCCTCCACCCTTGCGAGCCGTTTCAACATGGCCTGCTGTTGTTCCTGTAGCTGTAGGGCTTCGGCGGGGGTTATCTGGTCATTCATGCTGATACCTGGCGTCACGGAAAGGGCGTCTGCTGACAAGCTCGGTCACCAGCATTTGTCAGGCTGGCATACCCATCGCTGCATGCTAGCGATGCCACTGCATACGGCCAACTTCTTTCGATCCATCAACTCTTACAATATATTGATAAATATATTGTAATGAGATTAACTATAGCCATCGGCACCGGCGGATCTCACCTGCCCTTAGAGCTGTTGCCGGCATTCTTCGGCGTTAGGCGTTAGGCGTTAGAGCGAACAGCCCCGTCGAAGAGCCGGTTTCGGCGGGGTGGTCGAGATTACGTCCCACTGTCACTTGTTTCGGAACTAGCTATGACGATCGATTGGGGCAACTTCACTCCTTGGACCTCGCTGGCGGGCGGCGTGCTGATTGGCGCCGCGGCTGGGATGTTCGCACTCCTCAACGGCCGTATCGCTGGCATTAGCGGCCTGCTCGCCAGCCAGCTGGAGCGCGATGCCGAGGGGCGAGGGGACAAGTTGGTGTTCATTCTTGGCGTATTGCTGGCGCCATTGTTGTGGGTCTCGTTTACTGCTTTGCCAGTCCTGGAATTTCAGTCGGGTTGGCTTGGGCTACTGGTGGCCGGACTGTTGGTTGGTATCGGCACGCGCTACGGCGCCGGTTGCACCAGTGGCCACGGAGTGTGCGGCATTTCCCGGCTTTCACCTCGCTCGATCGTGGCGACGCTGACATTCATGGCTGCCGGTTTCGCCACAGTCTTTGTCCTTCGTCATCTCCTTGGGGCCTGAATATGCGCAAGCTGAGTTCGTTTGCCGCCGGCCTGTTGTTCGGACTGGGGTTGTTGCTTTCGGGTATGGCCAACCCTGCCAAGGTCATCGGGTTCCTCGATCTGTTCGGTGCCTGGGATCCATCGCTGGCGTTGGTCATGGCTGGTGCGATCGGTACCGCGCTGGTGCCTTTCAGTTTGGCCAAGGCGCGCCGGCGCTCATTGCTCGACGCCCCGATGCAATTGCCCAGCAAACGCGAGGTCGACCGGCGCCTGATTGGCGGCAGTCTGCTATTCGGTATTGGCTGGGGCATTGCCGGTATTTGTCCGGGCCCGGCGATAGCCGTGTTGCTCAGTGGACACTGGCAGGTGCTCTTGTTTGTCCTTGCCATGCTTGGCGGGATGCTGCTGTTCTCCGCGCTGGAACGCCGGCGCGTTTGCTGACCGGGAGGTCATTATGAAAACCAACGTTGGAACCATCGACCGCACACTGCGGATCGTCATCGGCCTCACACTCATCGGCCTGTCACTGGCCGGGGTAATTGGCGTGTGGGGATGGATCGGGCTGGTACCGCTCGCCACCGGCCTTTTCCGCTTCTGTCCGGCTTATACGCTGCTCGGCATCAAAACGTGCAAGGCATGCAGTCCCAAGCCCTGATCTGGGAAACAGAGGCGTGACTACCCGGCAGAAGACCGACAGCGACGTCGGTTTTCTGCATCATGGATATGCTGATCTTGCGTGGTTACTCAAAGCTCGGCAGGCTCGGTTTTGCTACCGGCTTGCCGGCTTCGGTCCAGGCATCGAAACCGCCGGCGATCGATTTAACCTGCAGATAGCCCATGTCCTGTAGCGATGCAGCTGACAGCGCTGCGCGGCCACTGGTTTTGCAGTAGAGCACGATGTTCATATCCCGTGCGCCTAGCTCGGGCGTACCGCTTAGCTTGAACTCCAACAGGCCGCGCGGAATGTTCGTGGCACCCTGTATATGGCCTTCGTGAAACTCATCGGCTTCGCGTACATCGATCACGACATCCGCGGCCTGGATTGCCGCTTCGGCATCGCCAAGTGGTATTTCCTGGATGCGGGTTCGGGCCTGTTCGACGAGGTCATGTGCGTTTTTCATTTGCAGTCTCCCATGCTGGTTCCGTTGCAACGCTGGCGTTCAAGTGCGTGTCGAGTGGTCTGCGAATCCAGGGCGAGCAGCGCTTCGTACTGGCTGATGAACACTTGTCCGCCAAAATGTTCGAGTAAATCGGTGCGGCGTAGCCGGTCCATCACCGGCCCCTTCACTTCGGAGAGGTGAAGCTGAACGCCTGCCGTGTGAAGACGAGCGGAGATGGCTTCGAGACTTTCCAGTGCGCTGGCATCTATCAGATTGACTCCAGGGCACATCAGCACCAGATGCTCGGCGTGCGGGTATTGGCCCAACAGTTCGGCAATGCGGTCCTCGAGAAAGCGTGCATTGGGAAAATAGAGGCTTTCATCGACGCGCACCGAAAGTACCCTGGGGCTCTGTACCACGGCGAAACGCTCGATATTGCGAAAGTGCTCGCTGCCAGGTAGCTGTCCTACCACCGCAATATGCGGTTGGCTGGTTCTCCAGAGAAACAGTAGCAGCGATAACCCCACCCCCATGATGATGCCAGTCTCGACGCCAATCAGCAGCACGCCGAGCATGGTGGCGGCCATGGCGGCGGCGTCTTGGCGGGAATAACGCCAGGTGCGCGTGAGCGCGGTAAGGTCGACCAGGCTGAGTACCGCGACGATGATGGTCGCGGCTAACACAGCGTGTGGCAGGTTGTGAAACAGCGGTGTAAAGAACAATACCGTCAGGCCTATGCCGGCAGCTGTGAGTGCGCCAGCCAGCGGCGTCTGGGCGCCAGCATCGAAGTTGACCACCGAGCGGGCGAAACCGCCGGTGACCGGGAAACCTCCGCTCAGGGCAGCGGCGATATTGGCGCCGCCCAGGGCGACCAGCTCCTGATTGGGTTCGATGCGTTCGCGACGTTTGGCCGCCAAGGTCTGCGCTACCGAAACTGACTCGACGAAGCCCACCAGGCTGATCAGAACTGCCGCAGGCAGGAGTTGAATGATCAGCGCGAGGTCTAGTGGGGGCAGACTCAAAGAAGGAAGGCCCTTGGGCACTTCGCCAACCACTCGCACGCCTGCAGCGGCGAGCTGAAAGCCGCTGACCGCCGCTATTGCCAGGAGCAGGGCCACGACCGGGCCGACTTTAGTGAGCGTGCCGGCTGTGCGGGGCGCCATGCCCAGCCCTTGCAGCCAGCGGCCAAGGCGGCTGCGCACCAGAAACAGGAAAACCAGGCTGGTGGTTCCGATGGCGAGTGTGGGCAGGTGCGTTTCTGGCAAGCCTTGGATCAACCCCCGCAGCAGCTGAGCAGCGTTGTCACCGGTGACTGAGATACCAAGGATGTGCTTGAGTTGACCGATGGCGATAAGAATGCCCGAGGCGCTGATGAACCCTGAAATCACCGGATGACTGAGGAAATTGGCCAGGAAACCCAGCCGCAGAACCGCCATGGCCAGCAGGATCGCGCCGGACATCATTGCCAGCAGCAGCGCTGCGCCTGCATACGCGGCGCTGCCGGAAGCGAACAACGGGCCGAGGGCGGCGGCTGTCATCAGCGATACCACGGCGACGGGGCCAACCGCCAAGGTTCGGCTGGTGCCTAAAAGCGTGTATACGAGCAACGGCAGGATACTGGCGTAAAGGCCCGCTACTGGTGGCAGGCCGGCAAGCATCGCGTAGGCCAGACTCTGCGGGATCAGCATGAGCGTTACGATCACCGCGGCCAGACTGTCCTTGGCCGCAGCAGCCTTGTTGTACTGTTTCCCCCATTCCAGGCACGGTAGGTGGCGGGCGAGCCGCTGCATCATCCCTTCTTCTCCTGAGTAAAATCACAGGCGTTGAGCGCCTCGGCCGGCCGCGGCTCGAAGTCCAGATGTTTCGGTTCGGCCAGCCATTCATGGCCCTTGAGCATCATGTCGAAGTAGATCGAGGGCATCCACCGGGTTTTCAGCTTCCAGGCCAGGCGCCGAGGCACTCTGGGGTCGAGCGGGAAAGTCGGCAACAGTTTGCCGCCGTATCCAAACTCAGCGAGGATCACTTTGCCGAATTCGACAGTTAAGGGGCAGGAACCATAGCCGTCATAGATGGCCTGCGGTCCCTTACCGCTGAGCACGCTTAATACGTTCTCCGCTACCACCGGTGCTTGCTTGCGCACCGCTGCAGCAGTCTTCGCGTTTGGTGCAGAGCAAACATCACCGAGACTGAAAATATTGCCGAAGCGGGGGTGGCGGAGAGTTTCATGCTCGGCTTCGAACCAGCCGTCGGCGTTACTCAGTGCGCTCTGGCGAATGAAATCCGGTGCATGCTGGGGCGGTACGACGTGCAGCAGGTCGAATTCACGTTCGACCGTACTGCTCTGGCCGGTTCCGTCGGACACTTTGAACCAGGCTTTTTGCGCCGGACCATCGACTGCGATCAGGTTGTTATTGAAGTTGAGCGTAGCGCCGTAACGTTCAACGTAGCGCATCAGGCCGGGAACGAACTCGGCGACGCCGAACAGCACCGCTCCAGCTGAACAGAAGTCCACTTGTATGTCCTTCAGTGCGCCTTTCTTGAGCCAGTGGTCGCAGGAAAGGTACATGGCCTTCTGCGGCGCGCCGGCACACTTAATGGGCATGGGTGGTTGGGTGAACAGGGCTTTGCCGTGGCGCAGGTGCTGTACCAGCTGCCAGGTATACGGTGCCAGCTCGAAGGCGTAATTGGATGTCACGCCATATTTTCCGAGGCTGTCGCGCACGCCTTCGATGGCGTCCCAATCAAGGCTCAGGCCCGGACAGACCACCAGCGAGCGGTAACCGATGCGGCTGCCGTCTTCAAGCACCACCTGTTGATGCTCCGGATCGAAGGCCTCCACAGCCGCGCGAATCCACTGCGCCCTTGTCGGGATACAACAGCTCATGGGCCGCTCGGTGTTAGCGCGATCTAACACCCCGGCACCGACCAGCGTCCAGCCTGGCTGATAGTAATGCTGTTCGCGTGGCTCGATGATTGCGATGCGCAGATCCGGGTCGCGCTTTAGCAAACTGGCCGTCACGGCGCAGCCAGCCGCGCCGCCGCCGACAACCAGCACGTCATAACGTGGCGTGGCGGCGAACGTGGGTGCAGGGCTCAGCGGACCCTCCGCTGAAGATTGCCAATACTGGTCCAGGCGCGGTCGCAGGGCGGTCAAATCGTAATCGGCCTGTCGAGCCGTTTGGATGAGCTCGTGTGGGTCCAGATGATGAGCCTCGGCCAACGCCCAGAGCGATGCTGAACGGGTGCCGGTCCGGCAGAACGCCAGCACGGGGCCTTTGATCTGCTCCAGAAGCGCGCGAAAGGCGGCGACATCGCTCTCGCTGATCTGCCCCGACACTACCGGAAGGTGATGGTATTCGAGCCCCGACTCCTCAGCCGCGACGCGTATAGCCTCACTGGAAGGCTGGCCTTCGCCCTCGTTGTCCGGGCGGTTGTTGATGACGCAGCGAAAGCCGCTTCCCGCCAGCAGGGCCATATCGGCCGGATCCAGCTGGCCGGCCACCGAGATGAAGGGTGTCAGGCGTTTTAAGGTTTGCATATGACGTCCTCCACACAGGCAGTTACAGCGCGTCCAAAGGAATCTTCAAATAGCGGGTGCCGTTGCTTTCAGGCGCTGGCAGCTCACCGCCACGCATGTTGATCTGCACTGACGGCAGGATCAGCGTGGGCATCGCCAAGGTGGCGTCGCGCGCGGTGCGCATGGCGACGAAGTCGTCCTCGCTGATGCCACTGTGCACGTGGATGTTGCGCTCTCGTTCGGCTGCAATGCTCGTCTCATAGCGAAACTCCTCGCGGCCCGGTGCCTTGTAGTCGTGGCACATGAACACGCGGGTCTCGGCTGGTAGCGTGAACAGTTTCTGGATTGACTGGTACAGCGTCCGTGCATTTCCGCCGGGGAAGTCGCAGCGTGCGGTGCCATAGTCGGGCATGAACAGGGTATCGCCGACGAACGCGGCGTCGCCGATCACATAGGTCATGCAGGCCGGCGTATGGCCTGGCGTATGAATCGCCCGCGCCTGGATGTGGCCGACCTGAAAGACATCACCGTCGTGAAACAGACGATCGAACTGACGGCCATCAGTGGCGAATTCGCTGCCCGCATTGAACAGGCTGCCAAAGGTGTTTTGTACGACGGTGATCTGGTCGCCGATCGCCAGCGTCCCGCCCAGCCGCTGTTTCAGGTACGGCGCGGCGCT
Organism: Stutzerimonas tianxiuensis; assembly: GCF_053470365.1. Taxonomy (NCBI): domain Bacteria; kingdom Pseudomonadati; phylum Pseudomonadota; class Gammaproteobacteria; order Pseudomonadales; family Pseudomonadaceae; genus Stutzerimonas; species Stutzerimonas tianxiuensis. The sequence continues at coordinate 124,480 of NZ_JBPVWS010000002.1, forward strand.
CAGGTGGTCCGCGTGCACATGGGTTTCGAGCAGCCATTGCACCTTGAGGTCGTGCTCGCGCACATAGTCGACCAAGCGCTCAGCCCCGGCATGCGAGATACGGCCCGACGCCGGATCGTAATCCAGCACCGAGTCGATCAACGCGCACAGACGCGTTTCCGGGTCGCTGACAACATAACTGTAAGTAAAGGTCGCGGGATCGAAGAACGCTTCAACGCGGGCATTCATGGCTTGCTCCTTTGCTTGGCTAGATACGGGTGGGGGTATGCCTGCAAGGATCTTAGCGCTAGATACGGTTATATGTTTAGACTTAATAGTTATTAACGGGTGCGAACCAATTCTGCTGGTGTTTCAAGGCGAAGCTGGGGTGGCAGGGGAGAGCGTCGGGTGGTTTGCCGGTGAAGGGTCAGCGTGTCTTGGTGCCGGATTGGTCACTGACAATACGGCCGTCAACCAGTTGTATGGTTCGTGCGCAGTCGGCAGCCAGCCGGGGATCATGGGTCACCACCAGTACCGCGCAGCCGAACTGCGCATTGATACGGTGGAACAGCTCGAAGACATTTTGCGCGGTGCGAGTGTCGAGATTGCCGGTTGGCTCGTCGGCCAGCAGCAGTGGAGGGCGGGTGACCAGTGCGCGGGCAATGGCGACCCGTTGTTGCTGACCACCGGATATTTGCGTGGGTTTCTTGTCGGCAAACGCACCCAGCCCGACTTCGTCTAACAAACTGCGAGCCAGCTCGATATCCGCACTCGACGGCTTGCCGTGGCGGATCATCAATGGCATCAGCACATTCTCCAGTACGCTGAACGCAGAAATCAGATGGTGAAACTGAAACACGAAACCGATGGCCTGGTTGCGCAGCCGGGTACGGGTTTCATCATCGCTGTTGCGGGTGGGCTGGCCGAGCAGGTACAGCTCGCCCGAACTGGGCGCATCGAGCAGACCGATCAGGTTGAGCAGGGTGCTTTTGCCGGAACCGGATGGCCCGATGAGCGCCGTCAGTTCACCGCGGCACAGCTGCAAGTCGATGCCATGCAGCACTTCCGTTTCCAGCGGGGTGCCGAGATTGAACGCTTTACGTACCTGCTCGAGACGCAGAACCTCTTCGACGATGGGGCTGGCAGCAGACTCAGACATAGCGGATCGCCACGGCAGGATCGTAGCGCGCTGCGCGGCGTGCCGGCATGGCAGCGGCCAACACGCCGGTGACCGTTGCGACCAGCATCGCCAGTGGTACCAGCGTCGGGTCGACCGGTATGAAGAACAGCCGTGGCCCGGCCAGATTGAAGACCTGCACCAAGCCCCAGCCGACAGCGCCGCCGCAGGCCGAGCCAAGCAAACCGAGCAGCCCACCTTGCAGCAGGAACACTCGGAGGATCTGTCCGCGCGGGCTGCCCATGGCCCGCAGAATGCCGATCTCGCGGGTGCGTTGGACGACGCTTACCGCCAGCACGCTGGCGATGCCGAAGGCCACCGAGACCCCGACGAACACACGGATCATCTCTGTGGTCATGCTTTGCGAACTGAGGGCGTTGAGCAGTTGGCCATTGGTTTCCATCCAGCTTTCGGCGCGCAGTCCGGTCAGGCGGGCCAGCCGTTCGGCGATGCGATCGGCTTCGAATATTTCGCCGACCGTGGTATCGATCACGGTGACGCCTCCGGCCAGGTCGAGCAGGGTCTGAGCCTGCTTCAGGTCGAGGTAGACATAGCGCGCATCCAGCTCGCGCACCCCTAGCTCGAAGATACCGGCGATGTCGACCACGGCTTCGCGGCCTTCGCCGGCGTCCAGCCTTAGCTTGTCGCCGATGCCAAGGCCTAGGTCGCGGGCGAGTTCCTTGCCGATCACGGCATGACCGGCGCCGACGGTGAATTGGCCGGCTATCAGATCCTTGGCCAGTGGAATGATCTGTTGATAGCGCACCGGATCGATGCCGAGCAGCGCGACGGATGCTCGCGCCACACCGCGCCGAGCGATAGCCGGACCGCTGATGACCGGTGAAACGGCAAGTACCTGCCGATCTTCATCAAGCACGTCGCGGATGTCCTGCCAGTTGATGATCGAGCGCAGGCGCTGCGCTCGCGGACTCTCCAGCACCAGCGACCAGCTGCCATCATCGGCGGGCAGAACACGGTTGACCTCATCGGGCGGAAGGATACGAATATGCGCCTGTGTGCCCAAGGTCCGTTCGATGACGTTGGCCTGTAGGCCGGTGATCAGCGCTGTGATGAACACGATGACCGCGGAACCGACAGCGATGCCAAAGATGATCAGCAGGGATTGCATGCGGTTGTCCAGCAGGAAGCGCAGGGCAATCAGCCATTCCGTCCATAGAGAGTCGGCCAGGCGCACCGCGGTCAATCCCGGATGCCGTGGGGCATCGGCTGTTCGCGAACCCGCACGCGCTGACCGGCTTCGGCTTCGGCAGCCAGCACCAAGTCGCCAGCGGTCAGGCCCTCTATCACTTCGCTCAGTGCAGTGCCCAGCAGACCCAGGCGAACCTCGACGCGCTCGACGACGCCCTCATTTATCCGTAGCACCTGAGCGCGAGTGCCGTTGCGGGCGAGCAGGGCATCGTTGGGTAGCACCAGCGCCTGTTCACGGCGGCCGGTCTCGATGTTCACCGATACCGTCATGCCCTGACGCAAGAAATCGGCTGGCTCCAGCAGGTCGAGGTGGACATCGATGGTGCCGCGCGCGGTATCGACACTCGGCGCGATGAAGCTGACCCGAGCTTGCAGCACCCGCTCGGGATAGGCGTCGGCGATCACTTTGGCGGCCTGGCCGAGCTCGACCGGTGCCAGGTTCTTCTCGTCCAGGGGAAGGAGAATTTCGCTGCTGCCGGAGCGCGCGATAGTCAGCAGTGTGCGGCCCGGCTGCACCAGATCGCCGGGTTCGACGTCCCGTGTCTGGACGATGCCATCCACCTGCGCGTGAACACGGGTTTTGGCCAGTGCCGCGCGTGCTGCTTCCAGGCGCTGTTGCTGCACCCGCTCTTCACTGCCGCCCTCGGCCAACGCTGCAGCGGCGAAGCGTGCGCGATCACGCACAGCGCGTGCCGTCAGTTCCGCGCGGCGCGCCTGTTCGAGCGGCTCGGAAGCCAGCAACTTGCGGTCGAACAGTGCTTTCCGGCGCTTCAGCTCGCGGCTTGCCTGCTCGAGATTGTGCTGGGTCTCGCGCGCCGTCGCCTCTGCCTGTGGGCGAGCGGAATCGATCAGTTGCTGCAGGGCCGCTTCGGCTTCGCGCAAGCGGGCACGCTGTTCGTCATCGCGCAGCTCCAGCAGCAGATCACCGGCTTTTACCGCGTCGCCTTCACGCACATGCCGCGCGGCAATCACGCCAGTGATCTCGCTGCCGACCTGGGCCAGCGACTGGGTGTCCACTTCGCCACTGGCGACCACGCGTTGCACCAATGGTCGTGTTTCCAACCGGTAACCTGGCAACTCCGGCCCTTGCAGCTGACGCCAGCCCAGCCAGCCTGCAATCAACAGCAGCACAATGAGGAACAGGAACGCGCGGCGGATTGATTTGGCGGCAGGCAAACGGACCACTCCCTGTGCGACACATGACGACCATCGGACGCACAAGCTTACGGATAATCACCTGCTATTGGTACAGCGCGGGTATCCCTCGGCGGAGATACCCAACCGCGTTGAATCATCGGCAGGCTCTTGGGCTCAAAGAGTGAGCCCCTTCGTGGTACGGGACTATCGCAGCGATAGCCTCGCCCTTAGAAGGGGCTGCGTACAATCAACGTTCCCGCTTTCAGGATTTGCTGATCATGGCGTCAACCGCTCAAAGCCCCGCTGCCACTTTGCGCGCCGTCTGGCTCGCTCAGGCCCAGGCCAGTCCTTGGATTACCCTCAGCCTTGCCGCAGCGGCAGTGGTTGTCCTGCTACTGCTCGTGGCCGGTGGCGTCAACGCGTTCAATAACGAGTCCAGTAATGTTCGCTACGCCCTGCTCGGGGGGAGCGCCGGTTTCGTAGCCACGGCTGTTGGCGCGTTTCTGGCCATCGGCTTGCGTGATATCTCCACTCGCACGCAGGACAGCATGCTGGGTTTCGCAGCGGGGATGATGCTGGCAGCTAGCGCATTCTCATTGATCCTGCCGGGACTGGAAGCCGGCCGTGAGCTGTTTGGCAACGGGCCCGCTGCAGCATTGACCGTCGTGGTCGGGCTCGGCCTCGGCGTTTTGCTGATGCTCGGGTTGGACCACTTCACACCGCATGAGCACCAGAGCACCGGACCCCGCGGCCCCGAATTCGCGCGGCTCAATCGGGTGTGGCTGTTTGTCCTGGCTATCGCACTGCACAACATTCCCGAAGGGATGGCTATCGGCGTGAGTTTCGCCACTGGCGACTTGAGTGTCGGGTTGCCGCTGACCACCGCGATATCGATACAGGACATCCCTGAAGGGCTGGCGGTCGCGCTCGCACTGCGCACCACCGGTTTGTCTGCGCGGACGTCCGTGCTGATTGCGGCAGCTTCCGGGCTGATGGAACCCATCGGGGCGCTGGTCGGCATAGGCATGTCCAGCGGCTTTGCCATTGCTTACCCGGTCAGCCTCGGGTTGGCGGCGGGCGCCATGATCTTCGTGGTGTCCCATGAAGTCATTCCAGAAACGCACCGCAACGGCCACCAGACGCCGGCCACGCTCGGGCTGATGCTGGGCTTCGCTGTGATGATGTTTCTAGACACGGCGCTGGGTTGAATACAGCTGTGTGGTGCTGAGCGGCCCCGCGTTCCGCAGTCATGCAGCACTGCGCGAAGGAGGCCGTGACTGTGCTTAGAGGTTTTCCAGCAGCCGGCGGGCGGCTTCCTGGCCGCTGAGCCAGGCGCCTTCGACTCGGCCGGACAGGCTCCAGTCGCCACATGCGTACAGGCCCAGTCTGGCATCGGCCAGTGCCGTCCATTCATGGGCCTGGGCCGGTCGGGCATATAACCAGCGATGCGCCAACGTGAACTCCGGCGCCGGCACTACACAATCGATCAGCTCCGCGAACGCGCCATGCAGGCGCTCGATCACCGCTTCCTTTGATAGATCGAGATGCTGGCGGCTCCAGTTGCTGGTGCCGTGCAGCACCCAGGTGTCTAGCCCGCCGTCTCGCCCCGGTTTGCTGCGATTGCGAGCCACCCAGTCAAGGGCATCGTCCTGAACGAAACAGCCTTCCACCTGAGTGCTCAGCGGTGTGGCAAAGCCCAGCGCAACCGCCCATGTCGGTTCCATCGCGACACTTGCTGCAACGGCGGCAAGCTTGGGGGCACTGGGTAGTAACGCTGCGGCCTGAGGCGCCGGAACCGCAACCACTACCTGGCTGAAGGGGCCATGGCTGGCGCCTGAGGCGTCTACCAATGTCCAGAACTGCTCACCGCGAAACACCTCGGTGATGCGACAACTGAAGGTGACCGGGATATCGCCCAGCAGGCCGCGGGTGATCGCGCTCATGGTCGGTGTGCCAACCCAGCGCACTTGCTCGTCGGCAGAGGGGGTCAGCTGTCCGTCGCGAGCCTGGTACAAGTTCGGCGCCCACTGATCGACCCAACCCTCGGCGTGCCACTGGCGCAGGGCCTCGGTGAAGCGGCGGTCCCGCGCGGTAAAGTATTGCGCGCCCAGATCGAGCGAACCCGCATCGCTGCGTTTACTGGCCATCCGACCACCACTGCCGCGGCTTTTGTCGAACAGGTGTACGGGCTGCCCGGCATCGTGAAGTGTACGGGCTGCGGACAAGCCCGCGATTCCGGTACCGATGATGGCGATTGGAGCCTTGCTCATGATTACCTCGAGTGCTGTGTCATCAGCCGCACAAACGATTGGTTGCGGCATGATTTCATGACAAGTGTTCGATAGCGTTTAGCCTCCCCATCCTCGGACAGACGCTCGTGTTTGGCTAGAGGGTTTTGACGCAATGGACTAAACGGTCTCGCCGTTTTCGGGGTTGCTGACCGGCGGTCATGCTGGTCGGTGGAGTAGGCTATGCGCCAGTGAAACTGGCGTTCGCAGGCAGTGGTTGTAAGTTGCTGATAAGCCGGTACAATGGCGCCGCTCGCCGCCAGGCGGGTTTGTCATGGTGGGCCCTGCCGGTCCCCCCGCAACGATCAGCCGTGAACCCGGTCAGGCCCGGAAGGGAGCAGCCGCAGCGGTGACATTGTGTGCCGGGGTGTGGCTGGTAGGGTTCACCTCCATGACGATCTATATTCCCTCCTTCGATTGCCAAGCATCGGCTCCCTGCGAGTCCGAGCGAGTGCTCACGCCCATTCATCGAGATGAGGCGACATCTTCAGACTCCAGTGCTCGAAAGTACTCAAGCTCGCCTACAGCTAGCAAGTCGAGCGCGCTTGGCATTGCTGACCATGCGTCCGGCTGGAAATGTGGTTGGATCGGGATTCTTCTGCTGACATCCTGCAGGTCAATTGGCCTGAAACGGCAAATTCGAGGGGTTTCGTTTGTCAGTTAAAACAAGCTGGGACATCTTTTGCGTTGTCGTCGACAACTACGGTGACATTGGCGTGACCTGGCGACTGGCGCGGCAGTTGGTGGCCGAGTACGGCCAGTGCGTGCGGTTATGGGTCGATGACCTCGATACCTTCGCTCGGCTTTGCCCGGGCGCCAGCATCACCTCCGCTCAGCAATGGCACGAAGGCGTCGAGGTGCGTCATTGGACACCTGAGTGGCCAGGGGCAGAGCCGGCTGAGGTGGTGATCGAGGCTTTTGCCTGCCAGCTTCCCGACGCCTATATAAAGGCAATGGCTTGCAGTGGGCGCCGCAGCCTCTGGCTCAACCTCGAGTACCTCAGTGCAGAAGACTGGGTGGTGGGCTGCCATGCGCTGCCTTCTATGCAGCCCGATGGCTTGCAGAAGTACTTTTTCTTTCCGGGATTCGAGCAGGGCACCGGCGGTCTGATTCGCGAGGGCGATCTGCTGGCCCGCCGGGAGGCGTTTCAAGCCAACCCGGTGCTACGTGAAGCCTTTCTGCAGAGCTTCGATCTGACCGTGCCGGCCAACGCGCGCTTGCTCTCGCTGTTCGCCTATGAAAATCGCGCCGTTGCCGGATGGCTCGATGCGCTGGCTGTTGATGAACGTCCATCACAGTTACTTGTGCCGGAGGGGCGAGTCTTAGGCGACGTAGCCGCCTGGCTGGGGCTCGAACAGCTCAGGGCCGGTGATCGTCATGTCCGTGGTGCGCTGCAGATTGCAGTGCTGCCGTTCATGACCCAGAACCAGTACGACATGCTGCTGTGGTGTTGCGATTTCAATGCCGTGCGCGGCGAAGAGTCCTTCATTCGGGCGCAGTGGGCAGGGCGGCCACTGGTCTGGCACATCTACCCTCAAGATGAGGATGCGCACTGGGACAAGCTCAACGCATATCTGGATCTGTATGTCCGCGACCTCTCACCACCGGCTGCGGAAGCGCTACGTGAATTCTGGCGTGCCTGGAACGAGGGTATAGGCAGCGGCATCGCCTGGACCGCGATGCTCGAGCACGAGGCGGAGCTGCAGGCGCATGCGGACCGCTGGACACACAAACAGGTCGCCAACGGAGATCTGGCCGGGAAACTGATGCTGTTTTACGCGGACTGGTTAGGGCCTGCTCCGGCGCGACACCCGGCTGCTCCGGCTTGACCGTTCGGTAAGCCTGCTAGTATGGGACAGCAAAGGGGGCGATGCGTCGCAGTAACGCGGCTTGCGACGAAACAGGAACAGACCCTATGATACGCGGCCTGATTTTATGTCTCTAATTCCATTCGGATATTCGTATGAAAACCGCACAAGAGTTCCGTGCCGGCCAAGTGGCCGTTATCAACGGCGCGCCCTGGATCATCCAGAAAGCCGAGTTCAACAAGTCCGGTCGTAACAGTGCCGTGGTCAAGATGAAGCTGAAGAACCTGCTCAATGGTTCGGCGACCGAGACCGTTTACAAGGCTGATGACAAGCTGGAACCGGTCATTCTCGAGCGCAAGGAAGTGACCTATTCCTACTTCGCTGACCCGCTCTACGTATTCATGGACGAAGAGTTCAACCAGTACGAAATCGAAAAAGACGACCTTGAAGGCGTGATGACCTTCATCGAAGACGGCATGACTGACGTCTGCGAAGCCACTTTCTACAACGACAAGGTGATTTCGGTCGATCTGCCGAACACTATCGTTCGTGAAATCGTCTACACCGAGCCGTCCGTTCGAGGCGACACTTCCGGCAAGGTAATGAAGACTGCGCGCCTGAAGAATGGCGCTGAGCTGCAGGTTTCAGCTTTTTGCGAAATCGGCGACTCGATCGAAATCGACACGCGCACCGGCGAGTACAAGTCCCGCATCAAGGCCTGATTACAGCCCTGCGCGGACGAGCCCGGCCTGGCGCCGGGCTAGTTGAGACCGAACCCCGCTTATTGCGGGGTTTCGTTTTTCTGTGGCCGGTGATATGTGGTGGGCCGGTCGCGCGGTGTCTGCATTCTTCGTGGAAAGCAGCAAGCGGAGCGTCAGGCACTACGGTTCATCTGAACGGTAGGACCTGACACGGGAGAGGTGCCTACCCTGCGAGGTTGCCTCCACTCAACCTGCATCGGGACGGCGGCTCTGATGCTCAGCCGAACAGACGCGTCTTCAGCTCACAGCCCCAGACAATCTCGTGACAGCGCGAGCCCCCGCTGCCCACAGAGCAGCGGGGGCTGATTCTTACTGCACTGCCGGTTGAAACCAGTCGGCGCGCTGGAGTATGGTTCGGGCATCATTTGGAGAACAGCATGCTGCTCAATCTGATTCCCTCGATCCTTGCGACCACCGGCGCCATGCGCACGGCGTCGCTGCGTGGGCAGGCGATTGCGGCTGACGGTTACTATTTTGGGTATTGGTTTAGCCATCGGCGCGCCTGATACCCCACAGGCGCCCTAGCAACCCGGGTCGCCACCAGACAGTTTTCGAACCCCCGGTCGGCCACCCGACCGGGGGTTTTGTTTTTCTGGCCTAGAAGGCCTTACACACCGAGGACAGCACCATGTATCACGAGACCAGCGCTTACCGCACCTACCGCTATGACTGGCGATTTAGCCGCTTCACGGCCGCAGTACTTACACACCCAGACCGAACACTTCGCTAGCGCCGACGCGGCACAGATGCCGCGTCGGCCAAAGGACCGCCAGTCATGAATGCATCAATCAACGCCTCAACCCTTAGCTGCAACACTTCCTCCACACCAGCCAGACGTAGCGCTCTTCCGTTACCGAGTCCCGCTTTACTGCGGCAACGGCTGCCCCTCAGCGCATCGCTTGACGAGCGCGTCCGAGATGATCGAAAGGCCATTCGCGCCGTGCTTAACGGCGATGACCCGCGCCTGCTGGTGGTGGTTGGCCCTTGCTCATTGCATGATCCGGCGTCCGCACTGGAATACGCCGAGCGGCTGGCTGAACTGGCCCCGAAGGTCAGCGATCAGCTGCTGCTAGTAATGCGCGCCTATGTCGAGAAACCACGAACTACCGTCGGCTGGAAGGGGCTGGTTTACGATCCGCAGCTCGATGGCAGCGGTGACATGGCCGAAGGGCTGCACCTGTCGCGGCGGTTGATGCTGGATATCCTGGCGTGCGGGTTGCCGATCGCGTCCGAATTGTTGCAGCCCCTGGCGGCGGGCTATTTTGATGACCTGCTTGGCTGGGCGGCGATCGGTGCACGTACCAGCGAGTCGCAGATTCACCGTGAGATGGTCAGCGGGCTCGACCTGCCGGTGGGGTTCAAGAACGGGACCGATGGCAGCCTCGGGATTGCTTGTGATGCCATGCGCTCGGCTGAGCACCCGCATCAGCACTTCGGAATCGACGAGCTGGGGCATCCAGCGCTGCTAAGCACGAGCGGCAATGGGGATACTCATCTGGTGTTGCGTGGTGGACACTCAGGGCCGAATTTTGACGAGGACAGCGTCGCAAAGGCCCGCGACACGTTGCTGCGCCAGGGCATTGCCCAGCGCATCATGGTCGACTGCAGTCATGCCAACAGCGGTAAAAACCCACTGAGTCAGCCAGCAGTACTGTCGTCCGTTGTCGATCAACGCATGGCTGGCGATTCAAGTCTGCGCGGCGTGATGCTCGAGAGCCACCTGTTCGACGGCTGCCAGCCCCTGTCCGGCGAGCTGAGATATGGCGTTTCCATTACCGACGGCTGCCTTGGTTGGAGTGCGACCGAGCGGATGCTGCTTGGCGAAGCGGATCGCCTGCGCCGCTAGAGCGAACCAGCCCGGCTGCGACGGCCGGGCTTGCGACGTCGGGTTGCCAAGGGCAACCTGTGCGGCTCGTTTCGATCGATGAATCAGGACCTGCATGCGCGACTACAAATGGTTGCACGAATACTGCCTCAATCGTTTCGGCTCGGCCGCAGCACTGGAGAGCCGCCTGCCGCAACCCAAGCGTCCCGATGAGCTTCGCGCCGTTGCGGATGACCGTTACCTTTCGCTGATCAGCCTGCGTATCTTTCGCGCCGGGCTCAAGCACAGCCTGGTCGACGCCAAATGGCCGGCGTTCGAAGAGGTCTTCTTTCGTTTCGACCCTGAGAAGCTGGTGTTGATGGGCGGCGAACACATTGAGCGGCTGATGCAGGACGCCCGCATCATCCGCCACCTGGGCAAACTCAAGAGCGTGCCGCGCAACGCCCAGTTCGTGCTGGACGTGGCGAAGGAGAAGGGGAGTTTCGGCAACCTGATCGCGGATTGGCCGGTCACCGATATTGTCGGCCTGTGGCGCTACCTGGCCAAGCACGGTACCCAGCTGGGAGGCCTTTCGGCGCCGCGTCTGCTGCGCATGGCGGGTAAAGATACGTTCATCCCCAGCGATGACGTGGTCGCTGCGCTCAAAGCACAGAAGGTGGTGGACAAGATGCCCAGCAGCCAGCGGGACCAGGCAGCCGTGCAATCGGTGTTCAACCAATGGCACAGCGACAGTGGCCGTCCCATGTCTCAGCTTTCGGCGATGCTGGCGTTTACGGTAAACCACTGACGGGTTCGACCTACGAGTGGAGTGTCGAAGCTTCGTTGGTCGGCGATGTCGCGCGTGGCAGGAACAGCGCTTAGCCCGATGTTCTGCGGCGGTTTGGCGCAGCGCCGCCCAAGCATGGGCGGTGTACAGTCAAAACATGACCATCGTCAAAGACAAGCGTATTCAGATCATATGGGTGCTGTTCACCTGCATCCTGCTCAATGCTTTTGTCTGCAGCTTGAACCATGGCTCCCACATGGGATTCGAGCTTGCCATGGGGCAGGAGTCGTTCTGCGCCAGCAATGCATCGTCAGTTGGCGGCGATGTGTTCCCCGCCGATGTTCATGAGCTGGCTGAGCACATGCTGGATTGCCCGCTATGCGGCTCGGTCTTTCTCGCCATTGTGGTGCTGTTTGCGCTGGGCTGGCTGGGAATTCCGGCAACCGCGTCGCTGCCTCGACCTGGCCCGCAACGGCGTGGTCCGCGTTACCACTGGCCATCGCTGAATCCCCGCGCCCCCTGATACCCCTGACCGGACTCCCTCACCGTCCGAATGCAGCCTGGCTGCGGAGCGGACGAAAAGACTGTCGGTGACCCGACGGTACGGTCAATTCAGGGGCTTTTACCATGGTTATGATGGAAAAATTCGCTCGCACCGAGGGCCGCATCGGCTATCGGCTTCCCTTCCCGGATTACCCCAGCAATGCCCGCAGTTTTGTGCATCTGGACGCCCGGTTGTTGCCCTATTGGCATGCCTTGTTCGACGTTTGCCCAGGGTTGCTCAAGCTTGATCCGCCAGATGGCCTGGACATATTCCGCCAGTTCATGACGTGGGCCTACGGCTGCCAGCTGGCGCTGGGCTGGACGTTTCACCTCGGCGTCTGCCGCTGGCTGCTGAGTTCTGGTTACCGAGATCTGGTCGCGCCGGAGCATATCGAGACCATGATGATCGCCGCTGCCGCGCGCTGGGTAGCCAGCGACGACAGCGCGGCAATCGGCGTTGTGCTTGGCTGGCAAGGTAGCAATCAGCACGTGTTCGACTGGAAGCCACACGTTCGCCTGGGCACGCGGTCGCTTGCAGCTGAGCAGGAAGAGCTTCCTCCGGCGCCTTGGGACTTCGCCTGGAGCCCGCTTGCCACGACGAGTGGCAGCGGTTTTCGGCGCTGGTTAAGGGGGCCCTGACTGCGACAGTGCGCCGCGGACGTGCTGGCCTCTGCCAGCCAGGTTGTCGATGCGGCGCGTGATGCAGGCGCAAGTTCCCGCGATGCTCTGCGCGGGGCGCCGTATCGCTGATCTAGCGTGCAACGACGTGGATGCAGTGGGCAGTGTCGGCGGGGCGGGGCAGGTTGTCGCAGTTGTTGCTAAGACGGTGACGCCGGACACTTTCCTTGCCTCGGATCCGAGCAGAGTTCCACGGTAGGTTCGAGGTGTAGCGATTGAGCCCGGGCCGCGACAACCGGGTTTTGGCCCCCTCCCCAAAGGGGGCTGCAATCGCCTCATGTGGTCGGAGTCCGATGCGCTCGAACGGATTTCGGCACTGATGTGCAAGGAGAGCTAGGCATGCTTAGGTCATCGCTCAGACGGGACATCGCGCTGGTTCTGCTGGTCAAGCTTGCGATCCTCATAACCATAAAAACGATCTGGTTCGATGCGCCCAGCACTCCGGAAAACGGTTCGGCGCGGATTGCCGAGTATTTGCTTGATTCACGGGGTTCGATCCCTGAGGGAGGACCGAGATGATCTCGGAAAGCGTTGTCGATCTGTCACGCCTGCAGTTCGCCATGACGGCGATGTATCACTTTCTTTTCGTGCCGCTGACCTTGGGCCTGGCCTTCCTGCTGGCCATCATGGAGTCGGTCTACGTCATGACCGGCAAGCAGGTCTACAAGGACATGACCCAGTTCTGGGGCAAGCTGTTCGGTATCAATTTCGCTCTCGGTGTCACCACCGGGCTGACCATGGAGTTCCAGTTCGGCACCAACTGGGCCTACTACAGCCACTACGTGGGTGACATCTTTGGCGCGCCGTTGGCAATCGAAGGCCTGATGGCGTTTTTCCTGGAGTCGACCTTTATCGGGCTGTTCTTCTTCGGCTGGGATCGCCTGAGCCGGGTGCAGCATCTGGCGGTCACCTGGTTGGTGGCGCTGGGGTCGAACCTGTCGGCATTGTGGATCTTGATCGCTAACGGCTGGATGCAGAACCCGGTGGGCTCGGAGTTCAACTTCGAAACCATGCGCATGGAACTGGTCGATTTCGGCGCGCTGCTGTTCAACCCGGTCGCCCAGGTCAAGTTCGTCCACACGGTTTCGGCTGGTTATGTCACTGGGGCGATCTTTGTTTTGGCGATTTCGTCCTTCTATCTACTGAAGAAACGTGACCTTGGCTTCGCCCGGCGCTCGTTTGCCATCGCGGCGGTATTCGGTCTGGCTTCGACCCTCTCCGTGATCATCCTCGGTGACGAGTCCGGCTATGAGATTGGCGACGTGCAGAAGGTCAAGCTGGCGGCCATCGAGGCCGAGTGGGAAACCCACCCGGCACCGGCCGGCTTCACCCTGTTCGGTCTGCCCAATCAGCAGGAGCAGCGTACCGACTACGCGGTGAAGATTCCCTATGCGCTGGGGCTGATCGCGACGCGCTCGCTGGACGAGGAGGTGAAGGGCATCAAGCAGCTGGTCGCCGAGCACGAGTTGCGCATTCGCAACGGCATGCTTGCCTATCAGCGATTGCAAACACTCCGTAGCGGGGACAAGTCGCCACAGGCCATCGCCGCGTTCAACGAGGTCAAGCAGGACCTGGGTTATGGCCTGCTGCTCAAGCGCTATACCGACAAGGTGGTTGACGCCAGTGATGAGCAGATCCGCCTGGCCGCGCTGGATACGATTCCCGACGTGTTCAGCCTGTTCTGGACCTTCCGTGCGATGGTCCTGGCGGGCTTCCTCATGCTGTTGCTGTTTGGTTTGGCCAGCTGGGCTTCGATCAAACGTAATGCGGAGAACAAACCTTGGTTACTCAAGTTCGCCTTGTTCAGCCTGCCGCTGCCTTGGATCGCCGCGCAGACTGGCTGGTACGTGGCTGAGCACGGCCGTCAGCCCTGGTCGATCGCTGAGCTGCTGCCGACGCATTTGTCCGCGTCGACGTTGGCGGTGGGGGATATCTGGGGTTCGCTGGTGGCGCTGGTGGCGTTCTACACGTTGCTGTTGGTGGTGGAAATGTTCCTGATGATCCGCTTCGCCCGCCTCGGGCCAAGCAGCCTGCACACCGGCCGCTACCACTTCGAGCTCGCACCGGCCACCCCCAGGCATATTCGCAAGCCCCGCGACGCCGGTGCCGTACCGGCAGCAGCGAAAGACGCACCTATCGAACCGACCCCTGTGTGAGGTAAACAAGATGTTCGACTACGAAGTGCTCAAACTCATCTGGTGGGTGTTGATCGGTGTGTTGCTGATCGGCTTTGCCCTGACCGACGGCTTCGACATGGGCGCCATGGCGCTGATGCCTTTCGTTGGCAAGACCGACAACGAGCGGCGCGTGGCGATCAACACCATCGCGCCGCATTGGGATGGCAACCAGGTGTGGTTCATCACCGCCGGCGGTGCGCTGTTCGCGGCCTGGCCGATGGTCTATGCAGTGGCGTTTTCCGGGCTTTACTGGGCAATGCTACTGGTGCTCTTCGCCCTGTTCTGCCGGCCGGTGGGCTTCGACTACCGCAGCAAGGTGGAAGACCCGCGCTGGCGCAGTGCCTGGGACTGGGCCCTGTTCGTCGGAGGCGCGGTGCCAGCGCTGGTGTTCGGTGTGGCCTTCGGCAACCTGTTCCTCGGCCTGCCGTTCCAGCTCGACGAGCTAATGCGGTCCAGCTATCACGGCTCGTTCTTCGAATTGCTCAACCCCTTCGCGCTGCTTTGCGGCATCGTCAGCCTGAGCATGCTCTGCGCACATGGCGGTGCCTGGCTGATGATGCGCACTGAAGGTGCATTGGGCGAGCGCTCGCGCCTGGCAACCCGCTTGTGCGCGCTGGTATTCCTGATTGGCTTCGTCGGGGCGGGTCTGTGGCTGGCGTTCGGCATTCAGGGCTTCAACCAGCTGTCTGTCACCGATCCGGGGGCTGCACTCAACCCCTTGCTAGACAAGCAGGTGGTGCAGAGCAATGCGGGTTGGCTGGGCAACTACAGCCGCTACCCAAGCACCCAAATTGCACCAGTCGCCGGAATCCTCGGCGCGCTGATAGCGCTGCTGGGCGCCAGTCGTAACAGCGGCGGGGTGAGCTTTCTCGGTACCAGTCTGATGATTGTCGGCAGCATCTGCACCGCCGGCTTCGCCCTGTTCCCCTTTGTCTTCCCGTCGAGTCTCGACCCGGCCTCCAGCCTTACCCTGTGGGACGCCGTATCGAGCTACAAGACGCTGGGCATCATGTTCGTGGTGGTTTGCATCTTCGTGCCGCTGATCCTCTGCTACACGCTGTGGAGCTATGTCCGCATGTGGGGGAGGCTCAACGATCAGACCATCAACGCCAACCCGCACGGCTTGTATTGACCCTATGGCCAGGCGCCAACGCGTCTGGCCAGAACGACCCTACGGAGAAATCATCATGTGGTACTTCACCTGGATTCTCGGCGTACTGCTGGCTTGCAGCTTCGGCATCATCAGCGCGCTCTGGTTCGAAGCGACCCAAGACCTCGATGCGGAGCCAGGCCGTGATCGGCTCGGTCAATAGCATTCTCTACCGCAGGCCCGGCTGCGTGCTCTCGCTGCTGCTGGCCTCGCCGCTGGCCCTGCTGTTGCTGATTCACCCCGCGGTGATGCTCGACGGAGCAGGTAGTTACAACCACGCACAGCTGATGCTGGTGATGTGGGGCATATCAGCGGGCTTCATTCATGGAGTCGGCTTCGTGCCACAGCATTGGCTATGGCGCCTGCTATTCCATCCAGCGGCCGCCTGGCTGCTGATGGGGCTTGGCTACCTGATCCTGTGGCGCGCGCAGCAGTAGCGCGGCTGGCTGATCTGCCACGGCGGCACAGTTCTTTGCAACCGTTTCGGCTTATTCAGAGGAGCAATACGTGAACGCAACCGTTGAACTCACTCCTTACCAGCAACTGGGCGGCGATACGCCGCTACGCCAGCTGGTCGACCGCTTCTATGACGTCATGCTCAGCGAGCCCAGCGTCGAGACAGTGCGCGACATGCACCGCGCGGATACCACTCAAATCCGCGAGCGGCTCTTCGACTTTCTCTCCGGATGGCTGGGCGGACCTTCCCGCTTCATTGAGAAGCACGGCCATCCGCGGCTGCGAATGCGACATCGCTTCTTCCAGATAGGTGACGCCGAGCGCGACCAATGGATGCTGTGCATGCGCCAAGCATTGGCAGAGATCACCATGGACGCTACCCTGAGGGTTCGGCTCGAGCAGGCGATCATGCAAATGGCCGAGATGCTGCGCAACGATGCGCCACGTACTTGCGATGGTGGCGGCTTCGGTTGCTCGGCCTTGACGCCTGGGGGCGAGCGCTGTGGGCGTTGAACAGCGGGACGATCATGGCTGAGCGTTGGGATATCAGGTTGCGCCTGTTGCACTGGGCCGTCGCCCTGACCGCGATGTTCCAGCAGTTCAGCAGCTTGTGGATGTCCGATCCTGGTAGCCAATACCTGTTTCCCTGGCATCGGTTGGTCGGCATGCTGGCGGCACTGATCGTGCTGTTGTTCTGGCTTTACAGCTATGCCGTGTACGACCTGCAGCGCTTGTTTCCGTGGGGGCGCGACGGGCGCCGTATGGTGTTGCGTGAGGGTATTGACCTGGTGCACGGCAAGTTGCCGCCAAGCGGCCCGCGTCGTGGGCTTTCCAGCTTCGTGCATGGGCTGGGCCTGCTGGCACTCAGCGGCTGTGCAGCTACCGGTATGATTCTGTTCGCGATGATCCCACCCGGGCACGTCGGCCCACCAGCCGATGGTTTGGCGTTCACACGCTACACCTTGCAGCATAAATTCTTCGGCCAGCTGCTCTGGTACTACTGGTATGGCCACGTAATGTTCGCTGTGGTCCACCAACTCAGAGGCGATAACCTGTTAGGGGCGATCTTCGGTTTGGGCCGAGAAAATCGCCGCGACGGATGATCAACTGTGAGTTGAAGTGCAGGTCGCGCAGACGTTTTGCCGCAGCTAGTCGGTCACATTTGCGGCAATAGAATTTGCTCATCGGAGCGACCGCAGGCATAGTTTCGCCACTTTCAACTTCCCGACCTGTCAGTGCTATGCGCCAACGCCTCGCACCCCTGTTGCCCTTTGCTCTCATTACGCTGTTGGCGGCCTGTGCCGCGCAGCCGGAGCAGACTGAAAGTCCGCTGCTGTCGCAGGAGTTCCAGTTCGATTTCCCGGTCGAGATAGCAGAGGCTGATGCCGACTCTCAAGCCGTAACAGACGAACCCACCGAGCAGCAACTTCGTGAACTCGCCGATGACGAGAGCTACGAGTTGCCAGCTCTGGCCGATAGCGTGCTTGAGCGCGGCTTCACGCTGGTGGGCACCCCGTACCGCTACGGTGGCAGCTCGACGAAAACCGGCTTTGATTGCAGTGGTTTCGTCAGTTTTCTGTTTCGCAAGGAGGCCGGCATCGAGCTGCCACGCTCTACCCGCGAAATGATCAATCTGGAAGCACCGAAGATCAAACGCAGCGAGCTGGAGCCGGGCGACGTGGTCTTTTTCAACAACCGTGGGCGCGGTCAGGTCAGCCATGCCGGTATCTACATCGGCGGTGACCGGTTCATTCACTCGTCCAGTAGTCGCAGCGGCGGCGTTCGCGTCGACAGCCTTGATGACAAGTACTGGCGTTCCAGCTTCATGCAAGCCAAGCGCGTCCTGGTCCTTGCCCATAACTCAAGCGCTGTTTCCAGTCATCACTGAGTGCTGAGATAGATCTGCATCGGGCTTGCATCCATTTCTGCATGCCGGCAGAGTGATGGCTCATTTGCCTGGACTGCTCTGCCATGCCTCTTCTGGCTCGTTCTACAGCTGTTCTGCTAGCCGCGATGCTGCTTGCTGCCTGTTCCAGCCAAGCGCCGGTCGAACCGGTAGTCGTCGCGCCTTTGCCAACACCGCACGAGTTTCCCGGCACTGCTGAAGACGTACTGTTCACGGCTCTGGGACTGGTGGGTACGCCGTATCGCTACGGCGGCAATTCCCCTGATGGCGGCTTCGATTGCAGTGGTCTGATTACCTACGTCTACCGAGGCGCAGCCGGCGTTGCATTACCGCGTACGACTCGCGAGATGAACGCCATGCGGGGCGCTACCATCAGGCGTGATGCCTTGAAAGCAGGTGACCTGCTGTTCTTTGCCACCAGCGGCGGGCGTCGTGTCAGTCACGCGGCCATCTACGTCGGCGAAGGGCGTTTCGTCCATGCACCCTCAACCGGCGGAACGGTACGCCTGGACAGTCTTTCCAACAGCTATTGGCAGAAGAGCTACCTCAGCGCCAAGCGCGTGCTGGACGGTGACCGTCTCGCTCAAAACCCCTAACGCTGGCGGGAGTCGAACATGATAGGCGCCGGCATTTACTTTCTCTGCTCCCCGCGACGCCGAGCTGGTGCGGATTTCAGGCGCTGCGAGTAAGAGGTCGTTAGATGGCGCCACTCCTGCGTTTGCCCGACCAGCCTGAAGTGTGCGAGCTGTGCCTGCGGCAGGCGCCTTTGACCCGCCATCACCTCATTCCCAAAGCCTTGCACGGCAAAACCTATATCCGAAAGCGCTTCCCTCGTGAGGAGCGTATTACCGCCACGCTGTGGGTCTGCCGGCCCTGCCACAACCAGATCCATCGCCTGTTTACAGAAAAGGAGCTGGCGCTCAGCTTCAACAGCCGCGACGCGTTGCTGGCCGATGCTCGGCTGCGCACCTTCGTTGACTGGTTGTCGGCCAAGCCTGCCGGCTTCGTGCCACGCCATTAAACGGCTGCCAAGCCACACCCGTGCGGCGGAATAATTCGAAATATCTTCGAATTGACATTTGTCAGGTGTCGAATTGTCGCACTTTGGCTATGATCGGCGCCCCAACTTCTCGGGTGCGCATCCGCGCACGAACCGTCCCTCCTTATCCGTTAGGTGTCCCATGCCTGAAATACTTCAGTACGTGCTGATCGGCCTCGCCGTGGCCGCTCTGCTCGGTGTCGTTCTTGAAGAAATTACCCATGTAAACAAAGCCAAGGTCACGCTGTTCTTCGGCACATTAGCGTGGATGCTGCTGTTCATCTTTTCCCCGCAGGGCGCCGAACGCGACCTGGTGCTCACCAGCCTCAACAAAAACATCGCGGAGATCGCCGGGCTGTGGATCTTTCTGGTGGCGGCGATGACCTTTGTCGCCTACCTGAACAAGAAAGGCCTGATTGAGAACCTGATCTACCTGGTTTTGCCAAAGCGGATCAGCGAGCGGCAGCTGCTGTTCCTGACGGCGACGTTCTGCTTTGTGTTCTCCTCGCTGGCGGACAACATTACCGCGACGCTGGTCTCCATCACGTTGATCATGTCGCTCAAGCTCAGCGCTGAGAAGAGCATCAAATACGCGGCGTTGGTGGTGTTTGCAGTGAACTCCGGCGGCGTGGCGCTGATCACCGGTGACGTCACGACCCTGATGATTTTCCTAGCCGGAAAAGTAGAGATCCTGCAGCTGTTGCTGCTGGCGCTCCCGGCTTTTTTGGCGGTCATGCTGCTAGCGGCGATGCTCTCGCTGGGCATGAGCGGGCAGGTCGTGGTGGAGAGCCATCGCACCGATGTACGCCGAGTCGACATTGCCATCGCACTGATCTTTCTCGGCACAATCCTGTGCACCATCGCTGGCAACTTCTTCTTCCAGATTCCGCCCGTGCTGACCTTCCTGACCGGGTTGTCGATCATGTTTCTGGTGGCGCGCTTCTTCAGCGACGACATCGAAACCGATCCGATTCTGGAATACGTCCGTCAGGTTGAGTTCGAGACCTTGCTGTTCTTTCTCGGCATCCTGCTGCTGGTCGGCATGCTCAAGGAAATCCATGTGCTCGACGGCCTGGTGCGTATCTATGACCAGGTGCCCGCCGTGGGCGCCAACTACCTGATGGGCATCCTGTCGGCCGCGATCGACAACGTACCGCTGACCGCAGCACTGCTGAAGTCCGGACTTGAAATGGGCATCGCCGAGTGGATGGTGCTGACTTACGCGGTGGGCGTCGGTGGTTCGCTGCTGGTCATCGGTTCCGCAGCCGGCATCGTGGCCATGAGCAAGGTGCCGGGGCTGACCTTCGGTAGCTACCTCAAATACAGCCTGTACCTGTTCGTTGCATTCAATCTCGGCTTCGCTGGCGTGTATCTGACCGGGCTTGCTGTGGCAGGCGCGGTGGGCTGAACCGCGCTCGGGACGCGGCAGCTCTGAACCGGTGGGTGAGCTGCTGCGTTTACCAATGCAGGTTGAAGTGCGATCCGAGCACGAACTGATCATCGAGCAAATCCCAGCGCTCGACACAGACCTTCTTGTCCGCGCCCGGGTGCAGCTTCAACCGATTGAACGAGTTTGGGGAGGTGCCGCGTACGCGTGATGAGAGGGTGGTGCCTGCCTGGACCATCCAGATCTCGCGAGACAGCGCGGTGTACTGCTTGGACAAGGGCAATACATAGGGCAGGTGGATGTGCCCGCCCATTACCAGATCCAACCCTTCATCGGCCCAACGGTGCAGCGCATTATCTGCGTTGTGCTGAAGGTTGCTCAGATCGCTAAGCACCATCGCGCCGAAGGGCTGGTGCGCCACCACGATACGGATCTTGTTCGAGTCGCTCTGCTTGAGGCGCCGGGCAACCGCATGCACCTGCTCGTCGGTCACCAGTCCATCCTTGTGGCGCCTGGGGTGGGTGGTGTTGAGGCCGATGACCAGCATCTCGTCGTTTTCGAAGGTCGGCTCCAGATCGTCACCAAAGTGGCGACGGTAGTTGCGGTAGGGCATGAACAAACGCGCAAAGACGTTATACAGCGGGATGTCATGGTTCCCCGGGATCACCAGCGCCTTCGGGATGCCATGCCCATGCAGGCGCTGCACGAAGGCCTGAGCATCGGCGAACTGTCCGGCCCTGGCGCGCTGCGTGATGTCACCGGAAAAGATCAGCAGGTCCGCGCCGTGCTCGCGCACGTGGTCTTCCATGGCTTGCACGACGGCGGGCTGTTCGGTGCCGAAGTGAGTGTCGGAGATCTGCACGATGCTGGTCATGGGTGGCTGTCTTCTCGTCTGATGTCTGTGACGGTGGCATTGTTGCATTCGAAGCCAATCGGCGCCCGGCGTTCCGGTAAATCGCAAGCAGCGCTCCCGAAACCTGTTCTGGCTCGGGTCCTGATCGCTTTCGGTTGCGCTGCGCAGGGCCTTGGACTACCCTCCGCGCTGCTTCAGGTGCCCCCTGGCGAAACGCCAGAGGGGTGAAACAGGGAAGCCGGTTCATTCGATGAAGATTCCGGCGCTGCCCCCGCAACGGTAGGCGAGACAGGACACCGCTCACAGCCACTGTGCCACAGGCATGGGAAGGCCGCGGTTCCAGGATGCAAGGCATCCGCTCGCAAGCCCGGAGACCGGCCTGTCGCATTCCACGGCAGTGCGGCGGGCGCTGATCGGGGTGCGGCTGCTTGCACCTGCGCTCCCTTCGCATTCTCCGTCTGCCCTTATCGACTGTTGTCGTGCGGCGGGCACGACGGAGACCTGAACTTGACCTGCAAGACCCTCAATACCTCGGCAGCGTTCGTGCTGCTTGGCTATGCTTCGCTTTCCCATGCTCAGCCGGTACAGCCGCTGAATCTCAACGAACAGGTGGTTACGGCCACGCGGACCGAGCAGGTGCTCAGCCCGATTGCCTCCACCAGCGTCATTACCCGCGAGCAAATTGTGCGCAGTCAGGTGCAGAGCGTTCCTGAACTGCTGCGCGGCCTGGCGGGCGTCAACGTTGCTTCCAACGGCGGACGCGGCAAAACCTCTTCCGTGTATTTGCGTGGTACCAGCAGCCAGCATCTGCTTGTTCTGGTTGATGGGGTGAAAATCGGATCGGCCACATCGGGTGGTGCGTCGCTTGAGAACATACCGGTCGAGCAGATCGAGCGTATCGAACTCGTCCGCGGTCCGCGTTCCAGCCTGTACGGCTCGGAAGCGGTGGGTGGGGTCATGCAGATCTTCACGCGGCGCGGCGATGGCGAAGGGTTCAAACCCTATTTCTCCGCAGGCGCGGGCAGTCGCTCCAGCTTTGACGGTACCGCCGGCATATCCGGTAGCCAGGGTGCCGGTTGGTTCAATCTCGGCGTGGCGAGCGCGTCAACCGACGGCATCAATTCGCGAGCCTATCGGCCCACTTCGCCTCGCGCCTATGAAGCTGATGCCGACGGTTATCGTGAGCTGTCGGGCGCCTTGCGCGGCGGCTACCGCTTCGACAGTGGGCTGGTGCTGGATGGCAGCTGGCTGCACGTCGACACTCACAGCGACTACGACTCTCGGTCCACTTCGGGTGCTACGGGCCGCTTTGCCTATAGCGACGGCAGCCAGCAAGTCATCGGCGGCCGGGCACGATTCACGCCAATCGATCCATGGCTGGTCACCCTGCAGGCCGGGCATAGCGAAGACAACACCGACAACTTCCGTGACGGTCGTTTCTATTCGCGTTTCGATACCAAGCGCGATTCTTTCAATTGGCAGAATGACTTCAGCGTGGCTGAAGATCAGCTGCTCACCCTTGGTTTCGACTACCAGCAAGACCGCATCGACGTCACCGACGACTATGCGGTCGACACGCGCGACAACAAGGGCGCCTATCTTCAGTACCAGGGTCGCTTCGGCCGTCACGGCGTGTTGGCCGGCCTGCGTCGCGATGACAACGAGCAGTTCGGCAACCATGACACCGGCAATCTTGGCTGGAGCTATGACCTGCGTGACAACCTGATACTGAGCGCGTCCTACGGCACGGCATTCAAGGCGCCCACCTTCAACGATCTCTACGCGCCGGACACCGGCTTCACTGCCGGCAACCCCGACCTGCAGCCGGAGGAGTCGCAGAGCTATGAGCTGGGCCTGAAGGGAGAGCAGCAATGGGGCGAGTGGAGCCTCAACGCGTTCGAAAATCAGATCGAGGACCTGATCATCTGGAGTGGCAGCAGTCCAATGCAGCCGCAGAACGTCGATGTGGCGCGCATTCGCGGGATAGAAGGCGTGGTCGGCACCGAGCTGCTGGGCTGGGATGTCGTCACCTCGGTGACCGTCCTAGACCCACAGGACCGTAGCAAAGCCAATCACGGACATCTGCTGCCGCGGCGCGCCAAACGGACGCTGAATGTGGACCTGGACCGTGCCATTGGCCGCTTTGCTGTCGGCACAACGCTGTACGCAGCGAGTGAGCGTTTCGACAAATCCAGCAATACCGAAGCCGAGCGTTTGCCCGGCTACGCCCTCGTAGACTTGCGTGGTGAGTACCGTCTCGATGATGCCTGGCGACTGCAGGCAAAGCTGAGCAACCTGTTCGACCGCGATTACGAAACCGCCCAGACCTATGAACAGCCAGGCCGCGCGATCCATTTCACGATCCGCTACCAGGCACTCTAATCGCGCCCGCTGGCGCGTTGCCCCAAAGGAGAACACCGATGATAAAACTGTCCCCAAGAGCCCAACTGGCTGTCGGTATTGCGCTGGCGGTGCTGATGGCTATGACCCGTGGCCAACACTTCGCCTCGGTAAATTTGCCAAGCGCTTCATGGGCGGTGTTCTTTCTGGCGGGTGTGCTGCTGGCGCCGCGCTGGGTGTTTCCGGCTTTGTTTGTCGAGGCGTCGCTGCTGGATTTCGCCGCCATCCAATGGCAGGGCGTGAGCAGTTATTGCATGTCACCGGCTTACTGGATGCTTGTGCCTGCCTACGGCTCCCTGTGGTTCGGCGGACGGATGTATGCGCGGTTGCACCGTGACCAACTGAGCAGCCTGGCGTTGCTGGCGGGCGTCGTGGTGCTCAGCGCCTTCGTGTGCTACCTGTTTTCCGGCGGTGGTTTCCTGTTTTTCTCCGGCCGCTATCCGGAACCGAGCCTGGCGCAGCTGGCTGAGCGCATCGGCACCTACTACCCCCGTTACCTGGGCAATCTGGCGCTGTATGTCGGCACCGCTGCGGTCTTGTTCGTCGGGCTGCGTGCCTGGACTGCACAGCGTGAAGGCGCTCGAGCATGAGTGAGTCCAGTGAGCGCGATGCCCGCCACAAGGCGCGCATGCAGCGTAAAAAGGCCGTGGTAGACGAGAAGATTGCCGAAGCACAGGACGAGTACGGTTTGCTGCTGGTCCACACCGGCAATGGCAAGGGCAAGAGCAGCTCGGCCTTTGGCATGGTGGCTCGTGCCCTCGGCCACGGTATCAAGGTTGGCGTGGTGCAGTTCATCAAAGGCGCTGCCAGCACCGGCGAGGAGAGTTTCTTCCGACGCTTTCCCGACGAGGTTCGCTACCATGTGATGGGCGAAGGGTTCACCTGGGAAACCCAGGACCGCCAGCGTGATATCGCCAAAGCAAAGGAGGCGTGGGACGTCGCGGCTCAACTGTTGGCCGATCCGGAGGTTGGCCTGGTGGTGCTGGATGAGCTGAACATCGCGCTCAAATATGGCTACCTGGAGCTTGATCCGGTGCTGGCTGATATCGAGTCGCGACCGCTGTTGCAGCATGTGGTGGTCACCGGCCGCGGCGCGCCGCCGGGGTTGATTGAAGCCGCCGACACCGTGACTGAAATGAGCTTGGTCAAGCATGCTTTCAAAGCGGGTGTGAAAGCGCAGAAGGGAATCGAACTTTGACGCTTGAGCTAAGGGTGTGTGCTGCTGGAGGCGAAGGCGGGCAATGAACACGTCGCATAATTGCCCAGCCTTACTGATAGCCGCGCCCGCCTCAGGTCAGGGTAAAACCACCGTAACGGCTGGCCTGGCTCGCTTGCACACCCGTCAAGGTAAACGGGTGCGTGTATTCAAGTGCGGTCCGGATTTCCTGGATCCCATGGTGCTGGCGCGCGCCAGCGGCCACCCGGTCTATCAGCTCGACCTGTGGATGGTGGGCGAGGCCGAAAGCCGCCGCCTGCTCTGGGAAGCGGCGCGCGATGCCGATCTGATTCTTATCGAAGGGGTCATGGGACTGTTCGATGGCACGCCCTCGGCAGCGGATCTGGCGCGCCAGTTCGGAGTACCGGTTTTGGCGGTAGTCGATGGTTCGGCGATGGCACAGACCTTCGGGGCGCTCGCCCACGGTTTGGCCAGTTATCAGCCGGATCTGCCGTTTGCCGGTGTGTTGGCCAACCGGGTCGGTAGCAGCCGACACGGTGAAATCCTTCGCGACTGCCTGCCTGAGAATCTCGGTTGGTTCGGCGCCCTGCCGCGCGCTGAATCCGTTGGCCTGCCCAGCCGTCATCTGGGTCTCGTACAGGCGCAGGAGCTGGCCGATCTGGACGCCCGACTCGACGCGGCTGCCGACGCCCTGGCGGCGAGCGCGGATTGCAGCCTGCCAGCAGTGATCAGCTTTCCGCCACCGGCACCCGAGACACTGCCGAAACTGTTGAGCGGGGTGCGTATCGGTGTGGCACGTGACGCCGCCTTCTCGTTCGTCTATCAGGCCAATCTCGATCTGTTGCAAGCGCTGGGCGCGGAGCTGCTGTTCTTCTCGCCGCTGCGATTTTCCCGTTTGCCTGCTGTGGATAGCCTTTACTTGCCGGGAGGCTACCCGGAGCTGCATCTGCGAGCGTTGAGCCGCAACCATGCGATGGCCGAGGCGATACGCGCCCATCACGATGCAGGCAAGCCAATGCTTGCCGAATGTGGCGGCATGCTTTATCTGCTCGACGGCCTGACCGGCCAGGACGGAATCCGGGAAAGCATGCTTGGCTTGATTCCTGGCGAAGCGCAGATGCAGAAGCGCTTTACCGCACTGGCGCTGCAGGAGGTGCAGCTGCCGGAGGGGCGCCTGCGTGGCCACACCTTTCACCATTCCTCGCTCGAATCGCCAATGCAGCCACTGGCGAGAGGCGAATGCCCGAACTACAAACGAACGGCTGAGGCGGTGTACCGACAGGGTCGGCTGACGGCTTCCTATATTCACTTCTACATGCCGTCCGATTTCCGCGCGGCTGCGGCGATGCTCTATCCATGAGCGATTCGGCTTTCACCGACGAGCAGCGGGCCGGAGTTTACCGGGCCATTGGCGAGCGGCGCGACATGCGACATTTCAACGGAGGCGAGGTCCCACCGGCGCTGCTGGCGCGCCTGCTCGAAGCCGCGCATCAGGCGCCCAGCGTGGGCTTGATGCAGCCTTGGCGTTTTCTGCGTATCAGCCTTCCTGAATTGCGAAGCGCCATTGCCGATCTGGTCGAGGAGGAGCGACTCCTGACCGCTGATGCGCTGGGCGAGCGTGGCGAGGCATTCATGAAGCTCAAGGTTGAGGGCATTCACGATTGCGCTGAGTTGCTGGTCGTCGCGTTGATGGAGGGTCGCGAGGCCCACGTGTTTGGCCGTCGCACAATGCCGGACATGGACCTCGCTTCGGCTGCCTGTGCGATCCAGAATCTCTGGCTCGCTGCGCGGGCTGAAGGGCTGGGCATGGGCTGGGTATCGCTTTTCGATCCTCAAGCGCTAGCCGATCTGCTGCAGATGCCCACGGGGGCCAAGCCGGTTGCGGTGATTTGCCTTGGCCCGGTGGCTGAGTTCTACCCTGCGCCAATGCTCGCGCTAGAAGGTTGGACCCAGCCGCGACAACTCTCCGAGTTGCTGTTCGATAATTACTGGGATCAGCAGTCGTGAGCGTGGCCCTAAGCTGTTTAGCGGGGGTTGCGCTGGATGCGGCACTCGGCGAACCGCGTCGCGGTCACCCGCTGGTTGCATTCGGCACGCTGGCTGACCGGCTCGAGCGTCACTTCAACGGGCCCGACGGTCGCGGTTGGCGCAGCCACGGCGTAACTGCCTGGTGCCTCGCCGTGCTGCCGCTTATGGGATTGGCGTGGCTACTCGGTTCATTGCCGGGCATTGGATGGCTGGTTGAGATCTGCTTGCTCTATATGGCTCTGGGTCTGCGTAGTCTTGGCGACCATTTGCTGCCGGTTGCCCGTGCGCTGCGCCAGGGTGACTTGGCCGAGGCGCGCCTGCGTGTCGGGTTCATCGTCAGCCGCGATACGCGCGAGCTCGACGAGCACGGCATTGCCCGGGCGGCGACCGAGTCGGCACTGGAGAACGGGAGCGATGCGGTATTCGCCGCGCTTTTCTGGTTCGTGCTGGCAGGCGCGCCAGGCGTGGTCCTGTACCGGCTGAGCAATACGCTCGATGCCATGTGGGGCTACCGCAATGAGCGCTTCGAGCGATTCGGCTGGGCTGCGGCGCGTATCGATGACGTGCTCAACTTCATACCTGCCCGGCTGGTTGCGCTGACTTACGCCTTGTTGGGCCAGACGCGCCGAGCCTGGCGCTGCTGGCGCACCCAGGCGCCTCAGTGGGACAGCCCCAACGCCGGGCCCGTGATGGCTGCCGGGGCGGGGGCATTGGGCGTGGCGTTGGGCGGTTCGGCGGTCTACCACGGCGAGCTGCACCACAGACCCGTGCTTGGCGAAGGCGATGCGCCTCAGGCGCGCGACATCGAACGCGCACTGGACATGGTCTGGGCGGGCGTCGGTCTGTGGTTGTTGGTGCTGTTGTTCGGAGATTGGTTGAGTGCTTGAGCACGGCGGAAGGCTGCGCAGGGCGGCCGAGCATTTCGATATTCCGCTGCAGGGTTGGCTGGATCTTTCCACAGGCATTGCACCTTACGGTTTCGATCTGCCGGCCATTCCCGCGGAAGCCTGGATGCGTCTGCCGGAAACAGAAGACAAACTGGAGGCCGCCGCACAGGCCTATTTCGGTGCCACCTCGCTGCTGCCAGTGGCCGGCTCTCAGGCAGCGATTCAAATGTTGCCGCGCTTGCGCGGGCCGCTGCAGGTTGGAATCGTCTCGCCCTGTTATGCAGAGCACGCAGCGGCATGGCGCCGGGAAGGGCACCGCCTCAGCGAATTCAGCGAGGGCAGCGTGCCGCGGGCCCTCGATAGTCTCGATGTGCTGGTTGTGGTCAACCCGAATAACCCCACTGGACGTCTGCTGCCACCGGAGCAATTACTCGGCTGGCATGGCCGTCTTGCCGAGCGTGGTGGCTGGCTGATTGTCGACGAAGCTTTCATGGACCCAACCCCGTCTCACAGCCTGGCTCCGCATAGCCACTTACCAGGGCTGATCGTCTTGCGCTCGTTCGGCAAGTTTTTCGGCATGGCCGGTGCGCGATTGGGTTTCGTGCTGGCGGAGCAAGGCTTGCTGTCCGTGCTCGGCGACGCCCTTGGGCCATGGCCGATTGCCGGCCCGTCACGTTTCATCGGTACCGTCTTGCTTGGTGATCGTGAGGGGCAGCACCGTCAACGCGAGCGCTTGCGAGGCGATAGCGAGCGACTGGCGCAGCTGCTTACAGAGCAGGGGTTGCCGCCCACCGGGGGCTGCTGGCTTTTTCATTGGGTTGTGACGGAGGAAGCCACGATGCTCCATGAGTTTCTGGCCTGCCAGGGCATTCTGGTGCGTCGCTTCCTGTATCCGTCGAGTGTGCGCTTCGGGCTGCCGGCGGACGAAGCCGGATGGGCGCGGCTGACCCGGGCGCTGATCAGCTATCAGGCGGTACGCACATGAGCACCTTGATGGTTCAGGGCACAACCTCCGACGCTGGCAAGAGCACGCTGGTGACCGCGCTTTGTCGCTGGCTCAAGCGTATGGGTGTCACCGTCGTGCCGTTCAAACCGCAGAACATGGCGCTGAACAGCGCAGTTACCGCCGACGGGGGCGAAATCGGCCGCGCGCAAGCAGTGCAGGCCCAGGCCGCAGGATTGCCGCCGCACACCGACATGAATCCAATCCTGCTCAAGCCCAACAGCGATGTTGGCGCGCAGGTCATCATTCACGGCCAAGCCGTCGGCAACATGGATGCAGTGGCCTATCACGACTACAAACGCGTGGCGATGGAAGCGGTGCTGGCGTCGCACAAGCGCCTCAGCGATGGCTATCAGGTGGTGATGGTCGAGGGCGCGGGTTCGCCGGCCGAGATCAATCTGCGCGCCAACGATATCGCCAATATGGGCTTTGCCGAAAAGGTGGACTGCCCGGTAATCCTCATCGCCGATATCGATAAAGGCGGGGTGTTCGCGCATCTGGTCGGCACGCTGGAGTTGCTCAGCCCAAGTGAGCAGGCACGGGTCCGAGGCTTTGTTATCAACCGCTTTCGCGGTGATATTGCGCTGCTGCAGCCGGGCCTCGATTGGCTTGAGCAGCGCACGGGCAAGCCCGTTCTCGGGGTGCTGCCGTACCTTATGGATTTCCACCTCGAAGCAGAGGACGCCGTCGACGTGCGTCAGTCGGCGAAGAGCGAGCAGACCCTGAAAGTGGTGGTGCCGGTGTTGCCACGTATCAGCAACCACACCGACTTCGATCCGCTGCGTTTGCATCCGCAGGTTGATCTCTGCTTTATCGGGCCGGGGCAAACTGTGCCATCTGCCGATCTGATTATTCTGCCGGGCTCAAAAAGCGTGCGCGCGGACCTCGCATGGCTGCGCGCGCAAGGTTGGGAGCCGTCGATCCAGCGGCATCTGCGCTACGGCGGCAAGGTGCTGGGGATTTGTGGCGGCCTGCAGATGCTGGGCGACGCAATTGCCGACCCGCTGGGGCTGGAAGGACCGGCTGGGCAAAGCGACGGGCTGGGACTGCTGAGGTTCTCCACAACGCTGGCTGCGCACAAGCAGCTGCGCAACGTCAGGGGTCGACTGGCGATTGATGGCGCCGACATCACCGGCTACGAGATTCACGCGGGCATCAGTGACGGACCGGCACTGGAGCGTGCTGCCGTACGACTCGAAGAGGGGCGCGGTGATGGTGCGATCAGCGAGGATGGTCAGGTGCTCGGCACCTACCTCCATGGCCTGTTCGAGTCTCCCGCTGCTTGCGAGTCACTGTTGCGCTGGGCCGGGCTGGAGAAGGCGCAGCGGGTCGATTACCAGGCACTGCGCGAACGCGACATCGAGCGCCTGGCGGATCTGGTGGACAAGCATCTGGACGCCTCGCACCTGTTGGCGCTCTGCGGGCTATCAAGGGAGACGGGGGCATGATTGAGCTCATCCTCGGTGGGGCGCGGTCCGGCAAGAGTCGGTTGGCCGAGCGGCTTGCCGTTGAAAGTGGCCTGGCGGTCACCTACATCGCCACGAGCCAGCCGCTTGACGGCGAGATGAGCGAACGCATCGCTCATCATCGTGCCCGGCGCCCTGCCAGCTGGGGGCTGATTGAAGAACCGCTGGCGCTGGCTTCGATACTGCGCGAACACGCCCGTGCGGATCGCTGCCTGCTGGTGGACTGCCTGACACTATGGCTCACCAATTTGCTGATGCTGGACGACGCGAGTCGCCTGGTTGAGGAGCGCGATGCCTTGCTCGAGTGTCTTCATGAGCTGCCGGGACGGGTACTGATGGTGAGCAATGAAACCGGGCTGGGTGTGGTGCCGCTGGGCGAGCTGACCCGGCGTTATGTCGATGAAACCGGCCTGTTACATCAAGCCATCGCCGAGCGTTGTCAGCGGGTGATCTTTACCGTGGCGGGCTTGCCAATGACCCTTAAAGGAGTGGCGCTTTGAACACGCAGTGGTGGTTGGAGGCCTGCCGGATACCGGACGAAGTGGCACGCCGGGCGGCACAGCAGCGCGATGCTCAGCTGACTAAACCGGCGGGTGCGCTGGGACGTATCGACGCGGTGATCCCCCAGCTGGCGGCTTTGCAAGGGCGCGAGCGACCCTCGGTTCAGCGTATTTTCATCGCCATTTTTGCCGGAGACCACGGTGTCGCCGAGGAAGGTATCTCGGCATTTCCGCAATCGGTCACTGCTCAGATGCTTGGTAACTTCGTCAACGGCGGCGCCGCGATCAGTGTGCTTGCCAAGCAGCTCGACGCGACGCTGGAGGTGATTGATCTGGGAACGGTGGCTCCGTTGTCGCTGCCTCGGGTGCGCCATCTTTCGCTGGGGCCGGGCACCCGCAATTTCACCAGAGAATCGGCCATGAGTGCCGAAACCTGCCAGCTCGCCATGGAGGCTGGGCGCGACACTGTGCTGCGGGCGCAGCAACAGCGCAGCGAGCTGTTCATTGGCGGCGAAATGGGCATCGGCAATACCACTACTGCGGCGGCGCTGGCCTGCGCCTTGCTGGGTTGCGCGCCGCACGAACTGGCTGGGCCGGGCACCGGCCTGGATGCGGCGGGTATTGCCCATAAGAGTGCAGTCATCGAGCGGGCGCTGTCGCTGCATGCGGGGCCGCA
This sequence comes from Stutzerimonas tianxiuensis, assembly GCF_053470365.1. Taxonomy (NCBI): domain Bacteria; kingdom Pseudomonadati; phylum Pseudomonadota; class Gammaproteobacteria; order Pseudomonadales; family Pseudomonadaceae; genus Stutzerimonas; species Stutzerimonas tianxiuensis. The sequence continues at coordinate 155,756 of NZ_JBPVWS010000002.1, forward strand.
CGACACCTTCGGCTGGATGCAGCGGGTCGGTGGTTTCGAACTGGCCGCGCTCACCGGCGCTTATATCGCGTGCGCGCAGCTAGGAATCGTCGCACTGGTCGACGGTTATATCTGCAGCGTGGCGGCGCTGTGCGCTGTGCGTCTGAACCCGGCGTGTCGTGAGTGGCTGATCTTCGCGCATCGGTCGGCCGAGCCGGGGCACCTGGCTGTGCTTAAAGCCTTGGATGCGCACCCGCTCTTGGATCTCGGTCTGCGGCTAGGCGAGGGCAGCGGCGCGGCGCTGGCGGTTCCGCTGCTTCGGCTGGCCTGCGCGCTTCACGACGGCATGGCCACGTTCGACGAAGCCGCTGTCGCGGCGAAGCACTCATGAGCGTTCAGCTGGAGTTGCTGCGACATGGCGAAACCGAGTCCGGTGGCGGATTTCGGGGGCGGCTGGATGATGCGCTCACCGTAAAGGGTTGGCAGCAGATGCGTGCCGCCGTCGCCGGTGCCGGGCCTTGGGACCGAATCATCAGTTCGCCCCTGCGCCGCTGCGCGGACTTCGCGGCTGAACTCGCCGAGCAACAATCCCTTGAGCTCGATCTTGAGCCTGACCTGCGCGAGCTGGACTTTGGCGATTGGGAGGGGCGCACCGCCGCCGACCTGATGATCGATCAGAGCGAAGCCCTAGGGCGCTTCTGGAACGACCCGTACGGATTCACTCCGCCCGGTGCGGAGCCCGTCGCGGACTTTGAGAAGCGCGTGCTGGCGGCAATCGAGCGTCTGACCGATCGTTGCGCGGGCGAACGTGTATTGCTCGTCACCCACGCAGGCGTGATGCGGCTGTTGCTGGCAGAGGCCCGTGGTCTGCCGCGCGAATGTCTGTTGCAGGTCGAGGTTAGTCATGGCGCTTTGTTCGGCCTGAGAACCGGTTTTAACGACGCCACGCTCTGGCTGGAAGAACGATGCAGCCCTTTCTGATTGCGCTGCAGTTTCTGACCTGCCTCCCGGTGCGGCTGCACAGCATCCCCGAGCCACGGTTGATCGGCAGATCCCTGCTGTATTACCCGTTGGTGGGGTTGCTGTTGGGCGGCATGCTCTGCTTCCTTGGCATGGCGCTTGGCAACGCGGCGGCGCCACTAAAAGCTGCTCTGCTGTTAGCCGTGTGGGTCTGGCTGACCGGTGCGTTGCACCTCGATGGCCTGGCCGATAGTGCGGATGCCTGGCTGGGCGGATTCGGCGACCGGGAACGCACTCTGGCGATCATGAAAGACCCCTGCAGCGGTCCGGTTGCGGTCGCCGTGCTGGTGTTATTGCTGCTGTTGAAATTCGTCGCGCTATGGACGCTGCTTGAGCAAGGCAACCTGTTGATGCTGTTGGCAGTTCCGCTGTTGGGGCGAAGCGCAATGTTGGGGCTGTTTCTTACCACTGCCTATGTGCGGCCGGGTGGTTTGGGCCAAGCCTTAGCCGAGCACATGCCGCGCTCAGAGGCACGGTTCGTACTGGCGCTGATCGTGCTTGCTGGCGTGCTGATGGGAGCCAGTGGCTGGCTTGCGCTGGGGGTTGCAGCGGCGGTTGGAATGCTGGTGCGTCGTAGTCTGGTCCGGCGTCTGGGCGGAACCACAGGCGACACTGCCGGAGCTTTGCTGGAACTGGTGGAATGCGCGGTGCTGGTTGGTCTGGCGCTGCTGGGCTAGCCAGGCACCTCATCCCAGCAGAGCGACTGTCTTGATCTGCGCCCAAAGCGCCTTACCTTCGATGACGCCGAGCTGGTCGGCCGAGCGCCGCGTAATGCGAGCCAGCAGCGGTGTGCCCTGGGCATTTAGACGGACCAGGACATGCGCGGGCGTATCGGCACTGACGACTTCATCCACCTGCACCGGTAGCAGGTTGCTGATGCTGGTGCCCTCTGCACGTTCCAGCGTCAGGCTGACATCCCGCGCATGGACGCGAAAGCGCAGCCGATGCCCGACCGCTTCGCTCCGCTGCGCTACCAGCACATCACCGCCCTGAAACGTCAGGCGAGTGAGGTGGTAATCGGTATCGTGGCCGGCAACCTCCGACTCGATGACGACCCCGGCATCCTCACCGAACGCGGTCGGCAGATCCAGGCGTGCCAGGGTTTCATGAAGTGCGCCCTGCGCCACGACCTTGCCCTCATCGAGCAAAACCAGGTGATCAGCCAGTCGCGCCACTTCGTCTGGCGCGTGGCTGACATAGAGCAGGGGGATATCCAGTTCGTCGTGTAGACGTTCGAGATACGGCAGGATTTCCTGTTTGCGCTTCACATCGAGCGCAGCCAGCGGCTCGTCCATCAACAGCAGGCGTGGGCTGGTAAGCAGGGCGCGCGCGATGCCGACCCGTTGCCTTTCTCCGCCGGAAAGCCGCTCCGGCATGCGCTCCAAGAGGTGCTCGATACCCAGCAACTCGACAGCCTGATTCCAAGCGACGCGCCGGTCCTTCGCCGGGATGCGCTTCATGCCGAATTCGAGATTACCTCTGACGGACAGATGGGCAAAAAGATTGGCGTCCTGAAACACATAGCCAATGGCGCGCTGGTGCGGTGGCATAAACCACTCACGGCTTGAGTCCTGCCAGCACTCGCCGTTGACCACCAGCGCGCCCGTGCTGCCGCGTTCGAGCCCGGCGATGCAACGCAGGCAACTGGTCTTGCCCGAGCCCGAAGGACCAAACAGAGCGGTAACACCTCGCCCCGGTAGTTCGACATCGACGTCCAGCGTGAAACCTGGATGGGTCAGGCGCAGGCGAGCATGGATCCCGCTCGGGTTGCTGGTCATCCGCGCCACCCCTGCCGAATGGGGCTCGCATAGAGCGTGAGCAGTACAAGAAAGGAAAACAGCAGCATCCCACCGGCGAGCCAGTGTGCCTGGGTATATTCCAAGGCTTCGACGTGATCGTAGATCTGCACGGACAGCACGCGGGTTTTCTCCGGAATGTTGCCGCCGATCATCAGCACTACACCGAACTCGCCGACTGTATGGGCAAAGCCGAGAATGCTGGCGGTTACGAAACCTGGCCGAGCCAGCGGCAACACGACGCTGAAGAAGGTATCCACTGGCCCTGCACGCAAGGTCATCGCGGCTTCCAGGGGGCGTACACCAATGGCTTCGAAGGCGTTCTGCAACGGTTGCACGACGAAGGGCATCGAGTAGAAAAGCGACCCCACAACCAGGCCGGCAAAGGTGAACGGCAAGACACCCAGACCGAGCGACTGGGTCAGTTGCCCAACGGGTCCATTGGGTCCCATCGCTACCAGCAGATAGAAACCGAGCACGCTTGGCGGCAGCACCAGAGGCAGCGCCACCACGGCGCCAATGGGGCCTTTAAGGCGTGAGCGGGTCCGCGCCAGCCACCAGGCAATCGGCGTACCTAATAGCAGCAGCAGGAGGGTGGTGACGCTGGCGAGTTTAAGTGTCAGCCATATGGCAGAGAGGCTGGCGTCATCCAGAGTGGGCAATTCCATCATCTACCGGTCATAACCGTAGGCTTTGATCACCTCGGCTGCCTTTGCGCTTTGCAGGTAATCGAGCAGTGCTCGCGCCGCTGGGTTGTCCTGACCTTTGTTCAACAAAATGGCGTCCTGGCGAATCGGTGGATGGTAGGCAGCAGGCACCACCCAGCCTGAACCTTGCCGTATCAATCCATCTTCAACTACCTGCGAAAGGGCAACGAAGCCGAGTTCGGCGTTGCCGCTGGCGACGAACTGATGCGTTTGTGCGATGTTTTCGCCCTGCACCAATTTGCCCCGGACCGAATCTGACAGGCCCAACTTTTTTAGCGTGGCCACAGCCGCGGCCCCGTACGGCGCGGTCTTAGGGTTGGCGATGGCCAGGTGGCGAAACGCTCGGTCACTGAGCACAGCGGCCTGATCATTAACGAGGTCTTCTTTGGCCGACCACAACACCAGTGTGCCAATGGCATAGGTGAAGCGGCTTCCAGCGACGCCCAACCCTTCGTCTTCCAGCCTGGCGGGAACCTGTTCATCGGCCGCCAGCAGTACCGAGAAGGGCGCGCCGTTGCGAATCTGTGCGTAGAGCTTGCCCGTCGAGCCAAAGGCCAGCAGCGCCTTGTGCCCGGTGTCTCGCTCAAATCGTTCGGCGATGACGCGCATGGGCGCGGTGAAGTTCGACGCAACCGCAACCTGGACTTCTCCAGCGAGGCCCATCAAGGGGGTGAGTGCAGCGAAAGCCGCGATGAGCGTCATACGGGTTCGATTCATCATCTTCGTCAATCTACCGCGATAATTACTTGGGAGGCCTTGACCAATGCCGTACAGGGCTGGCCCACGGCTAATCCGAGCGCCTCTGTGCTTTCGTTGGTGATGACCGCACTCAGCGTGCGGTTGCCGGGAAGCTGCAGCTTGACCTCGCAGCTGACCGCGCCCGGCGTGATCGCGCTGACTGTCCCGCTCAAGCGGTTGCGGGCGCTTATTTTCACCTCTGGATCGGGCGACAGCAGGACAAAGCTGGCTTTTACCAGCGCCATGGCTATCTTGCCGGTCGCGAGCTGAAGCTCGTCGATGCTGTCGTTGGTCAGCGTCGCGGTCATGGTTTGCCCGTCGCCGATATCCAGGCTGACGCTGCCGTTCACCGCGCCTCTTTCTACCTGGGTGATGCGGCCGCGGAACTGGTTGCGTGCACTGGTTTTCATCGCGATTGCCCGAAGTAGTTTGTCGAAATCTTCGAATCCATCGATACCCTGGGCGACCTGTGCCAGGAAGCGTTCGTACTCGTGCTGCATGCGCTGCCAGATGTGCAGCATCTCTCGACCAAAGTCGGTCAGTTGCGTCCCACCGCCCTTGGCCCCGCCTGCGCTGCGCATTACCAGTGGGCGCTCGGAAAGGTTGTTCATCGCATCCACCGCATCCCAAGCCGCCTTGTAGCTGAGATTGATGGCCTTGGCAGCCCGGGTAATGGATCCGGTAGCCTCGATCTGTTCGAGCAGCTCGATGCGTTTGCCGCCGAGGTAGCCTTTTTCGCCACGGTTGAACCAGAGTTGTCCGTCAATGCGCAATGGCTCGAATTGTCTGGAATCGCTCATGATCGGCTCCGGTCGGGGTGACCATTCTGGCAAGCGCTATATAGAGTTGTATATAGCGTTTTTGTGGTGGCCCTTGTCTTGGCCGATAGACACCGTTGCTCCCGGCGTGACTCGGGAGTAGCGTGGCTTCGATTCCACCTGGAGCTCTGTTATGAAAATCAAATGGATTGCCGCTTCACTTGCGCTGCTTTTAATGGCTGGTCCTGCAGCGGCCGAGCAGTGCCCAGCGTTGCTTCAGCATGAGCTTCCGAAGCTGCGATCAAAGGAAACCATCGATCTCTGTGAGCAGTTTCAGGGCAAGGCGTTAGTAGTGGTCAATACCGCCAGCTTTTGCGGCTTCGCCCCTCAGTTCAAAGGGCTGGAGGCGCTGTACCAGCGTTACAAAGATGATGGGCTGATGATTCTTGGCGTGCCGTCCGATGACTTCTTTCAGGAGTCAGACGATGCGGCGGAGACGGCTGAGGTTTGCTACGTCAATTACGGCGTGACGTTTCCGATGACGCAGACACAGCCTGTGCGTGGCGGCGACGCAATTCCGTTGTTTCGCGAGCTGGCCGAGCAGGCCGGCGGGGCCCCGCGCTGGAACTTCTACAAGTATGTAGTCGATCGCAACGGCAAGGTGGTCGATTACTTCTCGAGCAAAGTTGAACCGGACGATCCAGAGCTGATCGCTGCGGTGGAAAAGGCGTTGGCAAAGTAGCGGAAGGATGCCCCGACCGAGCGGTCGGGGCGGGTGCATCAGAAGCGGTAGGTCATGGCAGCGCCGAAACCGTGAGCTCTGTTCTTGTAGCTAGCATCGTAGTTCGCTTCTAGCAGGCCACCTGAATAGGAACGGTCGCGGCTGATCTCGACTTCCTCCTCGCGCAGGTACGAGTAGGCAAGGTCAACGGTTACGTCTTCGGTCGGATTCCATGCCAGGCCTAAGCTGATTGCAGTGCGGTCGCCCGTTGGGATGCGCGGAGAACGATGGGTGTTATTGGTTGGGCTCTGATCAAACGCCAAACCGGTCCGAAGCGTCCATTCGCTGTTCAGCTTGTAAGCTGCGCCGATGGCATAGGACCAAGTGTCATGCCAATCCTGCTCCTCGACGATAGGTGCTAGGTTGCCCTGTAGGGGAACAGGAATACCGTCGTTTTCGATGACGATTGCTTCGAAACGGCTCCAGCGTGTCCACATTGCCCCGCCGTACAGCGTCCACTGATCGTTGAGCTCATGGGTAAGCGACACGTCAACCGATTCAGGCGTGTCAAGTTCAAGCGACGCGTCGTAGTCGCCCGCTGCACCTGTCAGAGCAAAACTGCCACCGGAAAGCTCGGTGTCCCCCTCAAGCTTATAAGCGACTTTAGAGCGATAGGTTACGCCCGCGCGGGTTTGCGGTGTGAATTCGTACAAGACCCCGGCGTTGAAGCCTAGCGCAGTGTCAGTGCCAGTCACCTTGACCCGACCGTCATTGGAGCCCAGCGGGCCGACGGCGTTGGGAGACTTGCTTTGCAGCTCACCGTCAATACGGTTGATGGTCGGCCCGAAGCCTACCGACAGCTTTTCATTGAAGCGATAGCTAACAGTGGGCTGCACTGTGATCACGCGCACTTCGCTGTAATCGCCGAAATAACGGCCCTGAAAGCCGCTTTCATAATCGGTCACGAGACCGAAAGGCACATAAATGCCAACCCCAACGGCCCATTTTTCGTCGATCGGTTTAACGTAGTAACCCATCGGAACAGCGGTGAATGGGACCATATCCCCGTCGCTACTTCCGCTGTAGGGCAACGTTGCCCCACCTAAGGCTGGGCCAGAAAAAGAGCCGGAACTATCGCTTATGTCAGTTTTGGCATGGATCGCCGCCATTCCCAAACTCACCTGCTCGCGCTTCAGGAGCGCCATACCTGCAGGGTTTCCGAAAACGGTGGACGCGTCATCGGCAGAAGAAGAGCGACCGGCGAACGAGGTGCCCATGCCGCTGATGCTTTGTTCGTTGAGGGCGAAGCCGGCAGCCATGGCCTGAGTGGAAAGGGTGCCTACGGCTACTGCAATCGCGGTCTTCAACCATGTTTTTTTCATTGTTGTACTCCAGGGGAAAAAGCGGCTCGGACCCTATCAAGCTTCTCTGATTCGTCGCAAACGAAAGAGTGCAATTTTTCGTAAAGCGCGACGATCGGCGCCGATAAGCGGTCGAATAGCAGATAAAAGCCATCAGGCCTGGTTTGACCATGCAGTCATATTTTGCTGCTTGGGTCAGGCCAAGGGGCGCTCAGGATCGGTGATCCACTCGCTCCATGAGCCTGGGTACAGTTTGGCCAGTGGGTAGCCGGCCAGACACAGGGCAAACAGGTTATGACAGGCCGTTACGCCAGATCCGCAGTAAGCCACGACGGTGGCTGCTGGCTGATCGGTCAATAACCGGTCGAATCGTGAGCGCAGCTGGTCGGGGGAGAGAAAGTGCCCCGTGGCATCAAGGTTTTCAGAGAACGGCGCGCAGCGAGCGCCGGGAATATGTCCGGCCACGGGGTCGATTGGTTCGAGCTCGCCGAGAAATCGGGGCAGGGCACGAGCATCGATCAAGGTAAGGCCTGGCTGCCCAAGGCTTTCCGTGAGCTGTTGTGCAGAGATCAGCAGATCGTCGTCGGGCGTGCCATCGAACTGGCCGGGCTGACAATCTGACAATTTTTCGGTTACCAGCCCGCCAGCCTCACACCAGGCTTTGAAACCGCCATCCAGTAGGTAAACTCCGCTGCGTTTGCCTAGCCATGCCAGCAGCCACCATGCCCGCGCGGCGAATGCGCCAGGACCATCGTCGTAGAGCACGACTTCGCTGTCATTGTTCAGGCCTGCAGCGCGAAGGCGTGCGATCAGATGCTCCGGCTGCGGCAACGGATGTCGACCAGTCTGGCCGCGAACTACTGGGCCTGAGAGATCCTTTTCCAGATCGAGAAAGCGCGCCCCGGGGATATGCGACTGCTCATAGCTGCGCCTACCTTGATCAGCGTCTTCGAGCGCGAACCGACAATCCAGAATGCACAGGTTTGGCTCCGAGCGTCGTGCGGTCAGTCCAGCGGTGTCAATCAGTTGAGCAAGCGGCATGGCAGATCTCCGTGCGGATTTCTCGAGAACGTTATCACGCATGTTGCTAGAGCCGATCAATGCGCTGCGAATACCGGGACGCGATATATACTGCGTGCCTTTTCGCCCGCTCGTCGGTCGTAACGCTGAACAACAAGGAGGGCCTAGTGGCCATCGAAACTCAATGGGTGCTGGACGATGCGCAACTGACCCGACTTTGTTCCGAGTGGCGCCAGCTGCCTTATGTAGCGGTGGACACAGAGTTCATGCGGGTCGATACGTTTTACCCGATCGCTGCGCTGCTGCAGGTCGGTGACGGGCGTTGTGCCTATCTGATCGACCCGTTGCTGATTACCGATTGGTCTGCGTTTGCGGGTCTGCTGACGGACCCGTCTGTTGTGAAAGTCCTGCATGCCTGCAGCGAGGATCTGGAAGTTCTCTGGCGGCTTACCGGCAGCCTGCCGGTGCCATTGTTCGATACGCAACTTGCCGCCGGCTATCTGAACATCGGATTCTCAATGGGCTACTCGCGGTTGGTGCAGAGCGTGCTGAACATCGAGCTGCCAAAAGGTGAGACCCGTTCCGATTGGCTTCAGCGGCCGTTGAGTGAGATGCAGGTGCGCTACGCAGCCGAAGACGCACAGCACCTGGCGGAGTTGTACGAGGCGCTGCTGCCAAAGCTGTCCGACGAAAAGCGTGCTTGGGTGTTGGAGGATGGTGCGGAGCTGGTCGCCAATCTACAGCGTGAAACCGACCCTGACGAAGCCTACCGTGAGGTCAAACAGGCTTGGCGCCTCAAACCGCGTCAGCTTGCAGTGCTGCGAGTCCTGACGGCCTGGCGTGAGCGGCAGGCGCGAGCACGTAATCAGCCGCGCAACCGGGTGCTACGTGAGCACAGCCTTTGGCCGCTGGCGCGCACCCAGCCGACTGATCTGGTAAGCCTGGCGCGTATCGATGACATGCACCCGCGCACGGTGCGCCAGGATGGCGACACTTTGCTCGAGCTGATCCGTACGGCCGCCGCTACGCCCGAGCAGGACTGGCCGCAATCTTTACCGGAGCCGTTGCCACTCGATGCGTCGGGACTGCTGAAAAAACTACGTGCTGTCGGTCAGCGGGAAGCCCAAGTCATGGACATCGCACCGGAACTGATGCTGCGCAAGAAGGTGCTGGAAGCCTTGTTGAAAACCGGATATCCCGACGGTCCTTACGAACTGCCTGATTCGCTGCGTGGTTGGCGTCGCGAACGAATGGGGCAGGCCCTTCTCGAAGTGCTGGAAGAGAAATCATGAAACGCATCTGCTCCATTTATAGAAGCCCGCGCAAGAGCGGGATGTACCTGTACGTCGAGCGCAGCGAAGCGCTCGCCCAGGTCCCTGAAGCCCTGCTTGCCGCCTTCGGCCCGCCGCAGCTTGCCTTTGATATCGTCCTTACGCCTGAACGCAAGCTGGCGCAGGAGGACATTGCGACGGTGCTCGATAACCTCGAGAAACAAGGTTATCACCTGCAGATGCCGCCGCCCGAGGAGGAGTATATCGAGCACTTGCCGGAAGAATTACTCCGGCGAAATGACCCGATGTAGAGCTCTGGGCTGGCGGCCGTTGGTCGGCTTTGCGCTGCCTTAACCGCTCCGAACTTCCCCGTGCTTGGCCAGCTCCTCGGCAGTGGCTAGACTCGCAACTTTCCTTGAGATGGCTATTTTCATGGCGGCAAAAGTCGAACCTTTCTGGATGCGCAAGACTCTGGCCGAGCTGGACGCGGCCGAGTGGGAGTCGCTGTGCGACGGCTGTGGCCTGTGCTGCCTGCAAAAGCTCGAGGATGAAGAGGATGGCAGCGTCTATTACACACGGATCGCCTGCAAACTGCTTGATCTGAAAAGCTGTCGATGCACTGACTACCCCAATCGCCGCGCCAGTGTTCCTGACTGTGTCCAGCTGACAGCTAAAGACGCGGCGCAATTCAAATGGTTGCCGCCAACCTGCGGCTATCGCCTCGTAGCTGAAGGCAAAGATCTTCCGCTTTGGCATCATCTGGTGTGTGGCGATCCGGATGCCGTACATGCCGAGCGAATTTCCCAGTCGGGCCGTATGATCGCCGAAGGCTCCGTGGCTGACGAAGACTGGGAAGATCATCTGATATTCCGGGCCGGTTGAATCTACTTCGACCCGCGTCGTCATAGCACTGAACCCAATCTGGAGCCGCTCGATGCCCCGCCGTCAGTTACCGCTGCTTGCCGTTCTGTTGCTCTCATTCGTGACGCCACTTCAAGCGGCCAAACGGGTCGATCTGGACTACACCGTCAAGTTCGTTCCCGAACAGGATGCGGCAGAAGTGGAGCTCCTCCTTGAGGATGGCAGCGCCGTTAAGTTTCTCGATCTGAATCTCGGCGGGGAAGGTGCCTACAGCGATTTCCAAACCGATGGCGAAAGCAGCTGGGAGCAGCAGGGTGGTCGCGGTGTCTGGCGGCCCGCGCCTGGCGAGGCGCGGCTGAATTACCGGGTCAAGATCAGTCATCAGCGCAAAAACGGCCGCTTCGATGCGCGGATGACCGACGACTGGGCATTGCTGCGCGGAGACGATCTGGTGCCTGCCGGTCGGCTTGACCAGCAGGATGGCGTCAGGCTGGTTTCTCGACTGCAGTTCGAGCTGCCGGCAGGTTGGAAGAGCGTAGAGACCGGCTGGCCACGTATCGGCAAGAATCGCTTCCGCATCGACAATCCCGAGCGCCTTTTTGATCGCCCAACCGGCTGGGTTCTTGCCGGCAAGCTAGGCAGCCGCCGCGCCCAATTGGGCGAGACTGATGTATCGGTGTCAGGTCCGGTGGGCGAGGGGCTGCGCAGGATGGATATCCTCACCTTGCTGACCTTCGTCTGGCCTGAAATGCAGAATGTATTCCCGCGCGATCCCGGAAAACTATTGGTTGTCGGGGCTGGTGACCCGATGTGGCGGGGCGGCTTGTCTGGCCCTAACTCGCTGTTCATGCACGCCGACCGGCCATTGGTCAGTGAGAATGGCACCAGTTCGCTGGTGCACGAGCTGGTTCATGTGTTCAGCCGAATCTCCGATGCAGACCGCAGTGACTGGATCAGCGAAGGGCTGGCCGAGTACTACGCAATCGAACTGATGCGCCGCGCTGGCGGCATGAGCGAGGATCGCTACCAGGCGGTCAGGGAGCACCTGACCAAATGGAGTCGCAAGGTCGATAGTCTACGTACCGAGCGATCCAGTGGCCCGATCACAGCCAGAGCTGTGCTGCTGCTACAGGAGCTTGACCGGGAGATCCGCCAGCGCAGCAAGGGCCGCCACTCGCTGGATGACGTTGCACGGGGCTTGATGCGCCTAGACCGGGTAACCACTGAAGACTTCATCGATATCACTGAAACAATGTTGGGTGGTGGGTCGAAGGTTTTGGATACTCGGTTGTTGCGTTAAGGTCGTCCCGGCTGCACAGGCGGCGTGTGACCTGTGGACGAATCCATTCGGGTAAGGATCTTTGATGAATCTGATTGATCTTCGCAGCGATACGGTCACGCAGCCCACCTCGGCGATGCGCGAGGCCATGCTGGGTGCCGTCACCGGCGATGATGTGTATGGCGAGGATCCTACGGTCCGCCAGCTGGAGGAGAGCCTGGCGGCGCAGCTGGGATTACAGGCTGGATTGTTTGTCCCCAGCGGAACCATGAGCAATCTGTTGGCGCTGATGGCGCATTGCGAGCGGGGCGACGAGTACATCGCCGGTCAGTTGGCCCACGCTTACAAATACGAGGCAGGCGGCGCCGCGGTGCTTGGTTCGATCCAGCCGCAGCCTGTCGAGATGGAGCCGGATGGTTCGTTGGATCTGGCTCGCGTCGCGGATGCAATCAAGCCGGATGACTTCCATTTCGCCCGCACGCGTTTGCTAGCTCTGGAAAACACCATGCATGGCAAAGTCCTGCCGCTCGCCTATTTGGCAGAGGCTAGAGCGTTTACGCATGAGCGTGGACTCGCTCTTCATCTGGATGGCGCTCGACTGTTCAATGCAGTGGTCAAGTTGGGTTGCACGGCACAAGACATCGGCCGCCATTTCGATTCGGTGTCGGTGTGTTTGTCCAAGGGGTTGGGTGCGCCTGTCGGTTCGGTGCTATGCGGTGAGAAAGCCTTTATCGCCAAGGCTAGGCGGCTGCGTAAGATGGTCGGCGGTGGCATGCGTCAGGCCGGCGTGCTGGCAGCGGCAGGGCTCTACGCGCTGGATCATCAGGTGCAGCGCCTCACCGAGGATCACCAGCGAGCGCATGACATCGCGAAAGGCTTGGTAGCGCTGGGCTATAGCGTCGAGCCGGTCCAGACCAACATGGTATACGTCGATATGGGCGATCGTGCGGCGTCGCTCAAAGCGTTTTGCTCGGGGCGCGGAATCGTCCTCACGGCGGCGCCTCGATTGCGGCTGGTAACGCACATGGATGTATTGCCCGAGCATGTCGAGCCAATTCTTGAAACCTTCGCCGCCTTCCTCAAGGCATAGGTTCGAATCGCTGTCGAATAGCTTGATTCAATCTTATTTATCCTCTATGCGCGCGGCAAAGGGCCGATATAATGCGGCCCTTTGCCGGCTATCCGTATGGTTAGCTGTGAACCGGCTCCCGGTGCCGCCTCGCCGCGTCGTTTTGCAGCCGTTCGGCCGCAGTCCTCTGGAAGAGATCTATGAAAAGCGCAGAAATCCGTGAAGCCTTCCTCCGCTTCTTCGAAGAGAAGGGCCACACCCGTGTGGCCTCCAGTTCGCTGATTCCCGCGAACGATCCGACCCTGTTGTTCACCAATGCCGGCATGAATCAGTTCAAGGACTGCTTCCTCGGGCTGGAAAAACGCGCCTACACCCGCGCAGCCACCAGTCAGAAGTGCGTGCGCGCCGGCGGTAAGCACAACGATCTGGAGAACGTCGGCTACACCGCGCGCCATCACACCTTCTTCGAAATGCTCGGCAACTTCAGTTTTGGCGATTATTTCAAGCGCGATGCGATCAACTACGCTTGGGAATTCCTGACGTCTGACAAGTGGCTGAAGCTGCCCAAAGAAAAGCTCTGGGTCACCGTCTACGCCAGCGACGACGAAGCCTATGACATCTGGACGAAGGAAGTGGGGGTCCCGGCCGAGCGCATGGTCCGGATTGGTGACAATAAGGGGGCGCCGTACGCCTCCGACAATTTCTGGGCCATGGGTGACACCGGGCCATGCGGTCCCTGTACCGAGATTTTCTTCGACCACGGCGACCACATCTGGGGCGGCCCTCCGGGTTCGCCAGAAGAAGACGGCGACCGTTACATCGAGATCTGGAACAACGTATTCATGCAGTTCAATCGCACCGCCGATGGTGTGATGCATCCGCTGCCGGCTCCGAGTGTCGATACCGGCATGGGGCTGGAGCGCATCAGTGCTGTGCTGCAGCACGTCAATTCGAACTATGAGATTGACCTTTTTCAGAGTCTTTTGAACGCCGCTGCTCAGGCCATTGGCTGCAGCAACGAAGGTCAGGCTTCGCTCAAAGTTGTGGCCGATCACATTCGTTCCTGCGGCTTCCTGATCGCCGACGGCGTGACGCCTTCCAATGAAGGACGCGGCTACGTGCTTCGCCGTATCGTTCGCCGTGCCTGCCGTCATGGCAACAAGCTCGGCGCCAAGGGCAGCTTCTTTTACAAGCTCGTCGCCGCATTAGCTGCGGAAATGGGCGATGCCTTTTCCGAACTGAGGACCCTGCAGGCGCACATCGAGCGCGTGCTGAAGACTGAAGAAGAGCAGTTCGCCAAAACCCTTGAGCAGGGCCTGAAAATTCTCGAACAGGATCTGGCTGACCTTCAGGGCTCCGTGATTCCTGGTGACGTGATCTTCAAGCTGTATGACACCTACGGCTTTCCGGTCGACCTGACCGGCGACATAGCGCGTGAGCGCGAGTTGACGCTCGACGAAGAAGGGTTCGAGCGTGAAATGGAGGCGCAGCGTGAGCGGGCGCGTTCGGCCAGTGCCTTCGGCATGGACTACAACAGTCTGGTCAAGGTCGAGGGTGAAACGCGCTTCACGGGCTATATGGGTACCTCCGGCAGCGGCAAGGTGCTGGCGTTGTTCAAGGAAGGCATTGCAGTACAGAGCCTGTCGGCAGGCGAGGAGGGTGTGGTCGTTCTCGACGAGACGCCGTTCTACGCCGAATCCGGCGGGCAGGCTGGCGATTGCGGATACCTTTCGGCTGACGACCTGCGCTTCGATGTGCGCGACACTAGCAAAGCCGGTGGTGCGTTCCTGCATCACGGCATCCTGGACAGTGGCAATCTCCAGGTAGGTGCGAGCGTGGAGGCGACGGTCGATGCTTCCGTGCGCCAATCCACGGCGCTGAACCACTCTGCGACGCATCTCTTGCACGCAGCACTGCGCCAGATGCTTGGTGAGCACGTGAGCCAGAAAGGCTCGCTGGTCGACAGTCAGCGGCTGCGCTTTGACTTCAGCCATTTTGAGGCGATCAAGCCCGAACAGCTGAAGGCGCTCGAAGACAAGGTCAACGCCGAGATCCGTAACAATTCGGCAGTTGAGACTGAGGAAACCGACATCGAGACGGCTAAGAGCAAGGGTGCGATGGCGCTGTTCGGCGAAAAGTACGGCGATCAGGTGCGCGTGTTGACCATGGGGGGCGGTTTCTCTGTCGAGCTGTGCGGCGGGACTCATGTCAAACGGACCGGCGACATAGGCTTGTTCAAGATCGTCAGTGAAGGCGGTGTGGCTGCAGGCGTTCGGCGCATCGAAGCGGTCACTGGCGAGCAGGCGCTGGCCTATCTGAACCGGGCCGAGGAGCAGTTGAAAGAGGTTGCCGGCTTGGTAAAAGGCAGCCGTGACAATTTGCTAGACAAGCTGGGCGCGATGCTCGAACGCAACCGCCAGCTGGAAAAGGAATTGGAACAGCTCAAGGCTAAAGCGGCCAGTGCTACTGGTAATGATCTGGCCAGCGCCGCCGTGGACGTTAAAGGCGTGAAAACCTTGGCCGCTCGCATTGATGGTTTGGACGGCAAGGCGCTCCTGGCCTTGGTGGATCAATTGAAAAACAAGCTCGGCAGCGGCGTCATCCTGCTCGGTGGCGTGCAGGACGAAAAAATTGTGCTCGTGGCTGGCGTTACGCAGGATCTCACCGGCCGTTTGAAAGCTGGTGAACTGATGAAGCAGGCTGCTGCGGTTGTTGGCGGCAAAGGCGGCGGTCGTCCGGATATGGCACAAGGCGGTGGGAGCGATGTGAGTCGCCTCGACGAAGCATTAGCCATCGCCGAGGGGTTCGTCGCGAACGGCTTGTAAGCAGGGGAGTGCCAGGTTCGCCTGGCCGCAAGGGACTGTGGGTTCGGTGCCTGCGTCGAATCTGAGCCTGGTCGGGCCGATGTCGTTAGCACTACGTGATGCTGGCTGGAATGATTAACAAGCGCCCTTGACGGGCTTAGGCGGCGATGAGATGGCTTTGATCGTACAAAAGTTTGGAGGTACCTCGGTTGGCTCCGTCGAGCGCATCGAGCAAGTGGCGGCGAAGGTCAAAAAGTTCCGCGAAAAAGGCGACGATATAGTCGTAGTGGTCTCGGCCATGAGCGGGGAGACCAATCGGCTCATTGATCTGGCTAAGCAGATCAGCGAGCAGCCTGTGGCCCGCGAGCTGGACGTGATGGTGTCTACAGGGGAGCAGGTGACTATTGCTCTGCTGGCGATGGCGCTGATCAAGATCGGTGTGCCTGCCGTGTCCTATACAGGCAGCCAGGTTCGCATTCTGACCGACAGCGCCCATACCAAGGCGCGCATCCTCCAGATCGATTCGCAGCAGATCCAGAAAGAGCTCAAGGCTGGGCGTGTCGTCGTCGTGGCCGGTTTCCAGGGCGTGGACGAAAGCGGCAACATCACAACCCTTGGCCGTGGCGGCTCAGATACCACCGGTGTGGCGCTGGCCGCTGCGCTGAAGGCTGACGAGTGCCAGATATATACCGACGTTGATGGGGTTTACACGACTGACCCGCGTGTTGTTGCCAAGGCTCAGCGTCTGGACAAGATCACGTTTGAAGAGATGCTCGAGATGGCGAGTCTCGGCTCCAAGGTCTTGCAGATCCGTGCCGTGGAGTTTGCCGGCAAGTACAGCGTACCGTTGCGTGTGCTGCACAGTTTTCAAGAGGGTCCAGGAACCCTCATTACCCTTGATGAAGAGGAATCCATGGAACAGCCCATCATTTCCGGCATCGCGTTCAATCGTGACGAAGCCAAGCTGACTATTCGTGGCGTGCCGGATACCCCGGGGGTGGCCTTCAAGATTCTCGGGCCGATCAGCGCGGCGAATGTCGAGGTAGACATGATCGTGCAGAACGTCGCGCACGATAACACCACGGATTTCACTTTCACTGTTCACCGCAATGACTATCACAACGCGCTGCAGGTGCTGGAAGGCATTGCTCGCGATATGGGCGCTCGCGAAGTCGTAGGCGACACCGAGATAGCCAAGGTGTCGATTGTCGGCGTAGGCATGCGCTCTCATGCTGGCGTTGCCAGCCGCATGTTTGAAGCGCTGGCGAAGGAAAACATCAACATACAGATGATCTCTACTTCAGAGATCAAAGTGTCGGTTGTGATCGAGGAAAAGTACCTTGAGCTGGCGGTGCGGGCGTTGCATACCGCGTTTGAGCTGGATGCGCCTGCGGGCAAGGGAGAATGACGCGCTAAGTGCGACTGATTCGAGCCTTCCGTCGATTTCGCCGGGGCTGAAGGAACTTTAGAGTCGTTGTTACTGGTCAATAGCTGGTGAAAGGCTCTAGGTCGATGTTTCACGGAACATTATCCGTCTTTATCTTTGCAGACTGTTTACTGAATTGAATCCGTTTTAAGGAGAAAGGAATGCTGATTCTGACTCGCCGGGTCGGAGAGACCCTGATGGTGGGTGACGATGTGACTGTCACTGTGCTGGGTGTCAAAGGAAATCAAGTGCGCATAGGAGTGAATGCACCCAAAGAGGTAGCGGTGCATCGCGAGGAGATTTATCAACGGATCCAGAAAGAAAAAGATCAAGAACCAAGCCATTAATATTTATGTGATTTTTGGCTTTGCAAGCGGGGCGAAGATGGGTATCATGCGCCCCGTGTTGCGGAGAGGTGGCCGAGTGGCCGAAGGCGCTCCCCTGCTAAGGGAGTACATCTCAAAAGGGTGTCGGGGGTTCGAATCCCCCCCTCTCCGCCATTTTGCATAGTTTGGTTGTGGGTCGGTTTTGCGGTGCGGTTTGATGGTAAATCATTGAGCTAAAAGAGCTTGACCAACAGATTCACAAACTTATAATGCGCACCCTCAAGT